>JAWODX010000456.1:0-6299 GCA_046483085.1 Planctomycetota bacterium | reverse complement strand
CTGCCGTTGCCCGGCGACGAGGTCGAGACCGCTGCCGGACCGCTCGCGTGGAAAGCCGCCGAGGGCGGGGTGATCCAGCTCAGCGAGCGTCTCGGCAAGAAGGCGAACAGCATGGTCTATGCCGCCACGTATGTCTTCTCCGACCGGCGCCGCGACGGCGTCCTCCGCCTCGACAGCAACGATCACAACCGGGCCTGGTGGAATGGCCGGCTGGTCAACGACGGCGTCACCAGCGCGACCGGCTGGCGCGGCTTCCACGCCTACACCGACGAGGTCGAGATCACGATCCGCCGCGGCTGGAACCGCCTGCTCATGCAGGTCACCAACCGCGAGTCCTGGTGGATGATGGTCGCCCAGATCACCGACGAGGCCGGCCAGCCCATCCGCGACCTCACTTGGCAGCTCGAACGCCCGAGCGGCATCAAGCCGTAAGCCGGGGCGCTCTGCAGGCCGCGCGGGAAAAGGGACGGAGTCCAAGTAGGTAAATTGGTTGCGACCACGCAGCGGCGAACCCGGAACATGCTCATACGCCATCTTGGAACCTCATCTTTGCCCATATCTTTCCGGTTCTCCCGGTGGTTTCGGCTACCACCAACGCCGCTGCTCCGTGAGTCCCGAGCAGTGATGGCTGCCCAAATCCCTCTCCCTCGCCGAGGGAGAGGGCAGGCTGAGGGTGCGGCTGTTCGCGCGATGCGGTCGCGAGGCATGTGCATGCTCCGTTTGCGACCCTCACCTTGGGAGTCGGCGTCCAAGCCTCCAGGCACAGGCGGCGCCTACAGTACTGGCATGGGGGGGGCGTACAGACACTGGGGGCAGGTCAGCGGCTCCTGCATGGATACTTGCACATTGCCGTCAGTCCAGTAGGATAACGGCGGACGGAGTTTTCAGGCGGGACAGGCGCCGATTATACTCCGGGCCGTTCGGCATTCTCCGGCCACAAGATATCGGGGGACCACATGCTCAACGAACGTCGGCTCGCGAGAGCCGCGGCCTCCGCGCTGGGCGTCGCACTGTGCTGCGGCAGTGTCCTGGCCGCCAACCCGCCTTCCAAGGACCAGGCCCTCGCCGGTCAGAGAGAATACCGTCGGCGCGGCGGTCACTGCATGAACTCCTCCGTCTACCGGCCGGCGATGCGCGAATCCCGGCTGCCCAGGGACATCGGCGACACGCCGGTTATCGTCCCGCACCTGCGTCAGCGGTTCGGCAAGCTCGTCTGCTACACGGTCGCCGCTGACGGCCTGTGGGCAGCGGATGATCAGACCGTGTTCCACGTGCGCACCGACGGCAGGACCGTGCGCCGCTTCGACGCCTCGCACGGCCTGACCGACCACACCGTGCAGGCGATCGCGGTCACGGCGGGCGGCGTGTGGCTCGCTACTCTCGGCGGCCTCGCCCGGCTCGACCCCGAGGCCGGCACGATTGAGACGGTTCCCGGAGTCACGTTCACCATCGGCGAGTTCGCGACGCACGGCAACGACGCCTGGCTCGTCACCGACGCCGGGACGTGGCGCCTCACCGCTGCGCAGACGTGGCAGAAACTCTCCGACTTCCCCGGGCAGGAGCGCCTCGCTACGTCGGTCCGCGCCGGCTTCTGGTGGTTTCGATGGCACAACAAGGAGATCCGGCTCATCGCCGACGCCTTCGCCACGGCCGACGGGTTCTACCTGCTCCACGAGCGCACGCTCTACCACCGCGGCGGCGGCAAGTGGACGACCGTCACCCGCAACGCGTGGCGCGCGATGCCGCAGGGACGGATCGTCTGGGCGCTGTGCACGCAGGGCGTCTACCGCTACGACCCCGACGCGGGGTCCGGCCGGCTGCACAAGTACGGCGACGGCCCGGCGGTGGGGCGGCCCGTCGCCATGGCGGCGGACGACGCGTTCTTCCTCGCCAGCCACGGCAACTACAACCCCAAGGCCCGGCGGTTCGGCGGCTTCTCCGGCGGCGGCATCAGCCGCTTCCACAACGGCAAGTGGACCGTCACCAACCGCATCGGCGACGTCAACGTCCACTTCCCCGACTCGCTGCACGTACACAACGGCGACGTGCTCGCGGGCGTGATGCTCTACGACAAGCCGGTGCAGCGCGGCGCACATCCGGGCATGGCACACGTCAAGCGGTGGGACCCGCATCCGTCCGGCCTGGGACTGGCGCGGTTCCACAATGGTGAGTGGAGCGTCGTCACACGGCGGGGCCTGAAGACCCTCCCGCGCTGGATGGGGCCGCACGGCATCGGCGTCCACCTCGACGTGATGGGCCCGCAGCACGTCGACCACATCGCCTGCACGGGCGGCCGGGTGTGGGGCGTCTACCGGGTGTTCCCGGAAAAGTGGTACGGCGGTTACTACCCGTCGGCCGGCTGCCTCGCCTGCAAGAAGAACGGCAAGTGGGAGCCGGTCTTCGACCTTCGCACGGAGCAGCTCGGCCTCGCGGGCGAGCACCCGGGGCTGCTGGGCATGTCGCGCTCGCACGGCGGCGTCTACCTCGCCGAGGGACACCTGCGCGTGCTCGGCGTCGAAGCCATCGGCGGCCGATGCTGGGTCATCTCGCACGCGGGCATTCACGTCTACGACGCAGCGAGGGACCGCTTCGTCCCGGTCGTCGAGCAAGCCGACCGGCTGTACTTCCGCGCGATGTGCGCGGCGCCGGCCCCGGACGCCGTGTGGTTCGGCGGCTGCGGTGACACGGTTTCAAGGCTCGACCGGAAGACGGGGCGGCTCAAACTGGTCGGCGTCGTGCCGGGCCGCACGATCGTGGCGATCCGCGCCGACGCCGGCACCGTCAGCGTGAGCACCGCGCCCGGCAAGGCCACCCTCCCCGCCACTTTGGCCGATGCTCCCAGGCTCCCCGCCGCCGACATGATCGTCTTCGGCGGCAAGGCGTGGAAGCCTGGGACGGGCAAGGTATCGGCGCCCAAGACAGCGTACACGTGCGGCTTCAAGGCGCCGCACGGCCGCCGACGCCGCGGCCGGCGCCAGGTGAACTACCTGCGGCGCGGCGGCAAGCGGATCGCGTTCATCAAGGGCGTCTTCCGGCCCAAGGTGCTCGCCGAAGACCCGATCGCCAGGAAGCTCTGGATTGCCACCTACGGCGGGGTCCTGTCCGTGCCGCTGCCGGCGCCGTAGCAACGCGAGGAACCGTCCGACATGACCGAACAGACCGGCACCGCGCTCCGCCGAGCGTTCCTCCTCCCGCTGGTAATGGTCACCGGCGCGACCATCCTGTGCCTCGAAATCCTCGGCACCCGCGTGATCGGCACGCACTACGGGTCGAGCCTCTACGTATGGGCCGCGCTGCTCAGCGTTACTCTCGTCTGCCTCGCCATCGGCTACGCCATCGGCGGCCGGCTCGCCGACCGGTTTCCGCGCGGCTGGGTCCTGTGCCTCATCCTGCTCGCGGCCGGCCTCGCCATTCTCGCCGTTCCGCTCCTCACGGGCGTGCTCCGGCCGCTCGACGCATGGCTCGGCCTCGCGTGGGGCGCCATCGCCAGCGCCCTCGTCATCTTCTTCCTCCCGCTCACGCTGCTCGCCATGTCCAGCCCGTTCGTCATCCGCCTGCTCGCCCGCGACGTCAGAGGCGTCGGCTCGGTCAGCGGCACCGTCTACGCCCTCAGCACCGTCGGCAGCGTCGCCGGCGTCTTGTTCGTCAGCCTGTGGATGATCCCGGTCCTCGGCACCCGCCAGTCCGTCCGCGTCTGCGCCGCCGCGCTGATCGTCGTCGCCGTGCTCGGCCTGCTCGTCACCCGCGGCCGCCGGGCTGCCGCTGCGGTCATCCTGCTGCCGCTGCCGTTCCTCGTCGGCAGCGCCGGACGTACCCTTCCCGGCGAGCTGTTCCGCACCGAGAGCCCGTTCGGCGTGCTCCGCGTCCTCCAGCGCGACGCGCCCGGACGCGGCACTTACCGCATGCTGATGGTCAACGGCATCATGCAGACCGGCATGCCGCTGGACATCGACGTGGTCGGCCCGGGTGATCTGCTCGAGTCCGACCGCTACTTCCTCGAACTGCTGCCGTACCACTACCCCGATCTCGCGTCCGGCCGGAAGGGCGTGCTGATCGGACTCGCCGGCGGGATGTTCGCCCGGGTGATGGAGTTCTACGACGTCGACCTCACCGCCGTCGAGATTGACGTCAAGGTCGCAGAGCTGGCCAAGGCGTACTTCGGCTATCGCGGCGACATCTACTGGCCGTCGGGCGAGCGGCATCCCGTCGACGTCGCGCGGTTCCCCAACCGCGAGCGGCCGCGGTCGCCCCACGCCGACTTCGAGCCCGAGCCGAAACCGCCGTACCGCGGTCGCGCGGTGATCCAGGACGGCCGCCAGTACCTGCTCTCCCACCCCGAGAAGGTCGGCTTCATCGTCGTCGACGCCTACACCTCCGACACCATCCCGTTCCACCTGATCACCCGCGAGTTCTTCGCGCTGGTCCGGAGCCGCCTCGCCGACGGCGGCATCCTGGCCATCAACTACATCGGCCGGCCCGCCGGCGACCGTGTCACCGACTCGCTCTTCCGCACGCTCAACGACGTGTTCGGCGCCGAGCGCGTCAAGGCCTACCGCACGCGGCGCGAACGCGACCAGGTCCAGGTCATCACGATCTTCGCCTGCACGCGGCCGATGACCCTCGAGCCGCGATGGGTCGAGGGGGACGTCAGCGTCGGCGTCGATCCACTCAGCTATGAGCTGGCGCAATTGCGGGAGGAGACAGTGCGGCCCGGCGGTATCGTGATCACCGACGACCTCAACCCCATCGACCTCGCCCGCGCCGCCATCGCCATCGAATGGCGCCGCCAGACGATGCGCGAGCTTGACGCATCGCGGTGACGGTCCAATTGCTGCTCTGACCAAGGACAGTCACCTATTGGACAGTAGGCGGCTGTCCCCAATGGCGAGACACTATCAAAAGTTGTGGATGAAGGAAAAGGAGCGTATCCTCTGGGATGTGTCAATTCGTCCCGGTCAGTCCCTCGCGATGAGGGATAGAGAGGATACGCTCCAATGGTGTATTCTAGTGAGTCGGACTGGAAAAAGCGAGAAGAGGAATCGAGGTCGGACTTGGACCGTCTGCTCCGGGAAGGGGCGAGGCGAATGCTCCAGGCCGCCATCAGGGTCGAGGCGTCGGACTACGTGATGCGACATGCCCATCTATGATGCGAGCATCTTATGTGATCTTGACGGGCCTTGAAATGTCAGCGTTCTTGAGGCGCGAAGCACTCAACACCTGGCGCTGGCCGGTTCGCAGTTGCCTTGGATCAAAGCCCCTTCTCGACGGTCTCGAAGCTGTTCGCCTGGATCAGGTTGCCGAACGCATCGTAGTCGTACTGGTTCACGACCTCCCCGTCGCCGCGGAGGCCCCCTTGCCGTAAGCCCGGTCACCCGCCGCCTGCCCCGGCACTGTGACCGGGCGGAGCAGCGCCGTCTTCGCGACCCCGAGGTGATCTGTCACAGCGACCGGTGCGCGCTCCTGCGGTGGGCGGCGACGTCTGCCCGCCATACCGCGCGGGCGCAACCATCTGCAAATGCGCGGCTTCCTGTTGATTCCTACCGTCCGGGTATGTATCATTTTCTGGTGCACGCCGAGCCGTGACGGGTCGTCTTGAGGCCCGCAACGGAGATCAGAAGACAGTTGGGCAGGACTCGGGGGGCGGCCGCACCAGTCAGCGTGGACGCCGGCGCCGATTCGGGGGCAAGGTCCGGCGACCACGCTCAGGCACACAACGAGCAGGTGTCCAAGGTCCCATCGATCCGGAATGGCCAGACCGACGCGCCGCCGATGGTCCTCGGATTGACACACAAGGAGGGTACGCCCGTGCTCGCCAGAATTCTTCGGAAGGTCTTCGCGCGGAGCGCATTCGGCGCTGCGTCGAGAGTCCTGTTCGGATCGCTCGCCATGGTGCTGGCTGCGGCGGCGGCCGTCGGCGCGGCGGAAAGAGATGACCTCGGCGCCGCGCTCGTCGGGGCCGCATCCAAGGGCGACGTCGCGGCGGTCCGTCGCCTGCTGGGGCAAGGCGCGGATCCGCACGCGGCATCCACGGAGGGCATCCCAGCGCTGACCACGGCGAGCGCCGCGGGGTTTACGGAGGTCGCGGAACTGTTGATCGATTTCGGGGCCGATGTGGATCGGACCGGGAAGGTCTCGACAGCCCTGATGAAGGCCGTCACGATGCACCGGGAGAAGACGGTGCGGGCGCTGCTGGCGGGCGGGGCCGACGTGCGGCAGACGACCCAGGCGGGCAACACCGCCCTGCACGAGGCGGCGACGCGGAAGTCGGCGGCGATCGTGCAGGCGCTCGCCGGTGCGGG
>JAWODX010000448.1:0-5625 GCA_046483085.1 Planctomycetota bacterium | reverse complement strand
CTCACCGCCACGCGGCCGTGCTCGTCGACCAGGCGCCGGAGCTCCTTCCCCCGGTTGGCGGAGATCATCAGGCCGACGATCCGGCACGCCGCGTGATCCACGTCGATGCCCCCGAACCCGAACTTGGCCCACTTGACGGCGTCGGGGTGGTTCGGCACGGGCAGGTCCGAGATGACCGCCGCCGCGCCGCGCCGGGCGAGCCGGTGGAACGGCAGCTTGCGGCGCGGGTCGAGCCGCGTGAGCACGACCTTGCCCAGCAGTGCCCGGCGCGACAATGCCTCCAGCTCGTCGACCGAGTCGACGACGGCCAGCTCGCCGGTGATGCCGTCGGCGGGTGTGCTCGCGGTCCACTGGATCACGTGCCACGGATTGTCGCGGTAGGCAGCGACCGGGCGGCGGACCGGCTCGACGACCGCCAGGCTTGCGGACCGGATGTCCTCCGCCTCCTGGATGATCCAGCGGCCGGAGCCGACCGGGCCGCCCGTCTGGATCGTGTGCAGATCGGCGACGGCGCCCGCCGCCTCGTACTCGGCGAGCAGCGTCGCCGTGGTCTCCTTGAACTTGTCGAACGAATTCCATCGGTCGGTCGCGACGATCGCCTCGACCGACTTCAGCGTGCGGCGCCCATCCGCGCGGTTCAGCAGCCGCGGGAGGACCTCGTTGCAGAACCGCCGGACGCACGTCGGGGTACGAATGCGCATTCAATCCTCCCTGTCGAGTTTTGGTACAGTGGCGGATAGTGTAGGGAAGGGCGGGTCGTGGGGCAAGGGCAGGCCGGCCTGGATTTGGACGGTTGTGCGCGGCAACCGGGCCGGCGCGAGTGCGAGTCCCCCCTGCGTCCGAGCTGGTCGGGCTGTTTCGCGCCGGCAACATGTCGATCCCGGGCAACATTGCAGTAACCCTCTATTTGGCAAGGGTTTAGCACCCATTCGGTGGTGGCGGCCGTCGTTTTGTCGCAACACCTGGCCTCGTACTCCCGGACAGCGCGCGCGTGCGGTAGTGCCACAAGCCATTGTTATGCAAAGGGTTACGTGCCCACATCAAAGAGCCGTCTGCGGCTGGCACGCAGATTGCGTGATACATAAATCAAGAACACCATCTGCGCGTGTTCCGCACCCGGGGCAGGCGCGCGATCCGTGGGCATGCCGTCCGAGGCAGCTCACGTGATCGGGACAACGGAAGGCGGGCGATGTGCGTCCCTGTCTGCGGAGCCGGTTGACTCCGTGAGCAGCGGTCACGCGGTCTGCGAGGAGTGTGTACTGTGGCGAAGAGGACTTTGCCCCTGACATGCGCGGTGCTCTGCGGGTTCCTTCTGGCCGGGGGCGCGTCGGCCCAGGTCGTCCATTTCGGCAGCGTGAGCAGTTTCGCCGACGCGAGCGAGCTCGACTTCTCCGGGGACATCACGTACGCGGTGAACGTCGGCGGCTCCACCACCCCGGTCATCGGCGATGCGGCGTTTACGACCGACTCGGTGGCCGGCTGCTCGGTCACCGCCCAGAACCGGGCCGATCCCTGGTCGAGCCGGCCCGACCTCGGACCCACGGCCGACGACAACGCGCTGGAGGGCATGCTCCACTCGATCCGCTGGAGCGGCGCCCCGCGTTCGGTGGACGTCGAGCTCGACGTCACCGCCGGCCGTACATACAAGATGCAGCTTCTGTGGACGGAGAACTACTGGAACGAGCCCGACGAGCATCGGCTCTTCGACGTGCAGGTCGAGGGGGCGCTGGCCGTCGATGAGCTCGACGCCCGAGCCGTCACCGGCGAGTGGACCCAGCCCCAGCACAGCGGCGCCGTGTACACCCACGAGCTCGTTGCACCCGACGACAAGCTCTCCTTCTCGGTCGCTCCCGGGGGCAGCGCGTACGACAACAATCCCATCCTGAACGCATTCTTGATCGAAGACGTGACGCCATCCGCGCCGGAGGGCGTCATCCCGGAGCCCGGCGGACTGGGGCTCCTGGGTCTGGCCGTGCTCGCGTTCCGCCGGCGCCGGAAGTAGCCCTCTCTGCTCCACCACGTACGAAACGCGCCGTCCCGTCCGGGCCGGCGCATTTTTTCGTCGAATTGCGCATTGCGCGGATCTCGCCGTACGGGCGCGGCTTGACTTCGCGCCCGGCGCGGACCTATGCTGGGGGAGTGGGCCGCGCCAGTTGGCATTCCCAAGAGGAGCCCCAATGCGAAAACCGATGCTCGCTTTGATCGTTGGCGCGCTGCTGCTCGCCGCTCTGCCGGGCGGGGCGAACGCCGCCGGGAAGAAGAAGCCGACGTATGTCAAGGCGCCGGGCGCGAACCTGAAGAAGCCGGTCATCTGGGGCGCGGAGTGCGTGAACCCGGACGGCTTCGGTCTTCGGTTCGGCGGGCACGAGCAGAAGGCCGACGACGGCCGCCCCCACACCCGCATCCAGAAGGAGGGCGGCGAGTGGACCGACATCGGGGATCGGCTCGAGAAGACGACCCCGTGGTACCCCAAGCCTGACAAGCTCCGGGCCGCCCGGGACCGGATCAAGGACGTTAGGGCTGTCGCCCGCCGGATCTTCTTCGAGGGAGCCCCCGCCGACGAGCACAAGAAGGCGGTTGCCGAGGAAGTCCTGCCCGCGTTGAACAAAGCCGCCGCCGGGCTCGCTGAGCGGATCAAGCGGATCCGCGGTTATCTCGCGCGGGCCAGAGTCACGGGGCGAACGCGCGAACGCATGACTCAGGCAGCGGAGCGGCATGAGGCCGTCGCGAAGCAGGTGGCCCAGGCCGCGGGGTTGCTGGAGGACGGCCCGACGCCGGCGGCGATCGAGGCTCTCTGGAAGGCGCAGGTGGCGGCCGAGAAGGCGGCAGACCAGCTCGCCGCCGAACCGGGCGCACGCGCACTCGCCCCGATCGTCTGGGAGCCGAAGCAGGAGGTGTTCGTCCTCTTCGGCGGCGACCACCTCGACTTCCTCCGCAACGATCTCTGGACGTTCGACCCCGCGAAGATGCGCTGGGAGCTCCGGACCCCGCCCAGCGCGCCGCCGCCTCGCGCGAATCACAAGATCGAGGCGACCGGCGACGGAACCATCAAGGTCACCGGCGGCTACACCTACTTCAACGACATCTGGTACATGGGCCCGCCGTACCGGCTCCACGAGGACGGGGTCTGGAGCTACGACCTCGCGGCGAACAGGTGGACGAACAGCGCCGGAACGAAGGGCGTTCCGCCCGACAGCCGCACCTACCGCGGCAAGCTCTTCCACCCGCTGACCTACGTGAAGGGCCCGAAGCCCGACGCGGCTGCGACCGCGAAGAAGCTCGACGCGCTGCCCGCGAACCGGTGGGTGATGATGAACCCGCCGCTCCGGCCGAAGATGAACCGTGACTGGGGCAGCGCCTGCATCGACACCGCCCGCGACGTCATGCTCCGGTGGAGCGGCGGCCACAGCGCCCACGGCGGCAGCGACGTCATCCTCTACCACTTCGCCACCAACCGGTGGGAGCTGCCGTTCCCCGTCGAGTTCCCGCTCGGCCAGACCTACTCGAACACGAGCTATCCGGGCGGCTTCAACTTCAACCGGCGCCCGTGGGTCAGCGGGCATACCTACAAGTGCTTCGGCTACGATCCGACCGGGGAGGTGATGCTCTTCTGTGGCCACAATCCCTGGTGCTACGTCTTCGACCCCGACGTCGCCGACTGGACCGGCCGCGTCCGCAAGCCGCGCGGGATGAACTACCGCGGCAGCTTCTACACCCTCACCCTCGCGACGACGAAGGACACGGTGTACGCCTGGGGCGGGCGCTGGGGCCACGCGATCGGCATGCACCAGTGGCGGCCGGAGAAGCGCGCCTGGCAGGCGGTCAAGGTGACGGGCGCGAAGCTCCCTTCGCCGGCCGTCGATCACTCGGGGATGACCTGGGACAGCAAGCGCGACCGGCTGATCCTCTTCCCGAAGAAGTTCGGCGGAACCCTGTGGGCGCTCGATGTCACGACGAACAAGCTGAGCGCGCTGAAGCCGGCCGGAGATCCCGCGGCGCTCAAGTCGATCACGTTCTGGCGCGAGCTGGTGTACCTGCCCGACGCCGACGTGGTTGCGGTCATCGGCGCGACACTCCCGCCGGCCGACGGTGAGAAGCTTCGGCGCACGCTCGCCTACGACTGCGCCGGGGACCGGTGGCTCGCGTTGACGTGGACCGGGCCGAACCCCGCCGGGAAGGGCCGCAATGTCAGCCAGGGCGCGGTCTACGACCCGAAGCGGAAGCTCGTCTGGGCGACGGGCGCCCGCAGCCAGATGTGGGTGCTCCGGCCCGACGTCGAGGCCGCGGAGAAGGCCGAGCTCGGGAAGACGAATTGATGACAGGCGTCTGTGACGATGCCGCCGTCGCGACCTTCATGATTGCATGATGAGGAGAACATGATCTTCAGGATCGGCATCGTTCAGTTCCGGTCGGGCCGCTACGAGATCGAAGACAACATGAGCCGCGCGGAGGAGCGCATCCGCGAGGCCGCCGACCGGGGAGCCGACCTCGTCGTCCTGCCCGAGGACGTCGTGGCGGGCATCGGCCCCGACATGAAGAAGCACGCCGACGCCGACGGGGCGTACCGCGGGCGGTTCCGCGAACTGGCGGCGGAGTACGGCGTCGACCTCGTGCCCGGCTCCTGGCAGGAGAAGGAGGAGGGGCGGTTCTACAACACGACGTACTACATCGACCGGTCGGGCGAGGTGCTGGCCCGCTATCGCAAGGTGCACCTGTGGATCAGCGAGAAGTCGTACGCCACCCCGGGCGAGGGCGCGGTTGTCGCCGACGGCCGGTTGGGCCGCGTCGGCCTCGCCATCTGCTGGGACCTCGCGTTCCCCGGGCTCTTCCGCGAGATGTTCCGCCAGGGCGCCGACGTCGCGGTCTGCTCGGCGTGCTGGGCGCTGGAGGACGCCGGGGCCGGGCAGGAACGCGAGCGGACCGCCGAGCAGGTCTTCATCGACGCGTGCTGCACGGCGCGGGCATTCGAGAACGAGATGGCGATGGTCTTCTGCAACGCGGCCGGGACGTGGGAGGGGAGCCGGGGGCCGTGCACGTCCGCCGGCCACTCCCAGCTCGCCATGCCCTTCCTCGGCCCCGTGGACACGGTGGAGCACAATCGAGAGGCGGTCCTCGTGGCCGACGTGGACACGGCCGTCCTGGACGAGTCCGAGCGCTCGTACCAGATCAAGAAGGACCTGCTGGATGCTGAGGACTGACCGGGACCGGACGAGGACGGGTTGAACGTTCCACGTTCTGCAGGCAGTGGCCGGCTCCGCTCCGGAGGCCGGGAGACGCCGATGAGTGATGCTCTCCGTCCGGACAGGATCGAGTGGTCGCGGTCGGTGCCCGTGCGTTACGAGTCGGACGTGGCGGTGATCGGCGGGGGGATCGCGGGCGCCTGCGCGGCCTGCGCGGCGGCCCAGTCGGGCGCGTCGGTGATCCTCGTCGAGCGGTTCGCGGTGACCGGCGGGATGCTGACGGCCGGCGGGGTGCACAACTTTTGCGGCGAGACCGGCGGCCAGGGCGAGGTCTTCGACGGGATCGTTGGCGGGCTCAACGCGTTCGGCGCGATCGAGCCCTATGAGCCGTACCGGCACTTCGAGGTCCGGCGGCTCTTCCACGGCGGCCTCCTCCCGGTCGTGC
>JAWODX010000445.1:0-4301 GCA_046483085.1 Planctomycetota bacterium | reverse complement strand
GCCCCACCAATGCGATGGGCCGGTGGGGCAGGCATTCCTGCCTGCCCAGCCCATTCCGCGGGGTTTCCAGAACGCAGGCAGCGAGGAGAAGTAGCGTTGTAGTGCTAAGAGACTATCTCAAAATGGTGCCACGGCTGATCCGCCCTTTTGAGATAATTACTAAGTCCTGTCGGCAGCTCGGCGGAGGTGTTCCCATGAATTCAAAATCGTCGACCGGCTACGTGAGCGAGCTTCGGATGCGCGGCTACACGGCGCTGCCCGCGCCGAGGCACGTGGAGCTCGAACCGGACGATATCCTGCTCGATCCGATGCTCTGTCTCTCGCTCTCCGGGGTGGACGAGGACGACATCGCTGTGCAGACGCTGCTGCGCGCGCGGCAGATCGATGCGGAGGTCTTCGATTTCCGGGAAGGCGAAGACGTGGGCTGCCAGGTCGAGCTCGCCATCGAGCCGGGGGCGGTCGACACGGGGATCGACGACGGGCGCGACGAGCAGGCCTACCGGATCGAGATCGACGACGGCGGGATCCGGCTCACCGGCAACGGCCGGCCCGGGCTCTTCTACGCCGTCCAGACGTTCCTCCAACTGACCGCGTCCGCCAACGGCTTCCTGCCGAAGGGCCGGATCGTCGACTGGCCCCGCTTCGAGCTCCGCCTCGTCCACTGGGACACGAAGCACCACCGTGACCGGATCGACACGCTGAAGCGTTACCTCGACTGGTGCGCCCGGTTCAAGATCAACGGCATCCTCTTCGAGCTCGAGGACAAGTTCGAGTACCCCTCGCACCCGGTCATCGGCGCGCCCGACGCGTTCACCACCGCCGAGCTTCAGGAGATCACCGACTACGCGCTGGAGCGGCACATCCAGATCGTCCCCGACGTCCAGGGGCCGGCGCACCTGTGCTACGTGCTCAAGCACGACGAGTTCGCCCACCTCCGCTGCGACGGCAGCAACTACCAGATCTGCATGGACGAGCCGGAGGCCCGCCAGCTCCTGTTCGACATGTACACCGACGTCTGCAACGCGACCCGGGGCTGCAAGTATTTCCACGTGTCGACCGACGAGGTCTACTACGCCGGCATCTGCGAGAAGTTCCGAAAGCCGTACAACCCCGAGAACCGCTCGCTGACCGTGATCGACTACGTGAACGCGGCGCACGAGCACCTGGGCGCGCTCGGCCGACAGGTCCTCATCTGGCTCGAATACCCGATGCTGCCCGAGCACGTCGAGCTGCTGCCCGCCGACCTCCTCAACGGCATCGGGTTCCGCAAGCCCGTTCAGGTCCGCAACGAGAACGAGCACGGCATCCGCCAGTTCGCCTACCATCCCATCCAGGGCAGCGAGCTCACCTTCCCGAATTACTTCGGCTGGACCGACGCCGACGGCGTCCGGCAGCCGGGACGGCTCGACGGCGCGTTCGACGCCACCCGCGAGACCCGGGTCGAGGGCGGCAACCCGATCGGGACCATCTGCGCCGCCTGGGACGATGCCGGCCTGCACAACGAGACGTTCTGGCTCGGCTGGGCGACGATGGCCCAATGCGGCTGGACCCAGGACGCGATCACCCCCGAGGAGACGGCCGCCGCCTTCACCGACCTCTACTACGGGCCGGACGTCTTCGACATGATCGAGATCTACCAGACGCTGCAAGCCCAGGCGCGGTTCATGGAGAACGCGCTGGAGAAGCTGCCCTCGACGGTCCGCGGGCCGTCGTACGGCCATCCGTACTGGAAGGGGAAGATGGAGCGGTACGACCGGACGATGGTCCCGCCGGCGCCGCCGCAGATGCCGAACGACACCGGCGTCAGCGTCGTCCCCAGGTTCTCCGACCGATACGAGGCGGTCCTCGCCGAGGTCCCCGGCCGGCTGCGCGAGAACGACCGCCTGCTCGCCCGGCTCCAGGCGAACGTGCCGCGTGCGCGGCGCAACCGATACAACCTCGAGGTCTTCCTCTCGCTCGCCTGCCACGTGCGGCAGTTCCTCGAGATGGTCCTGTCGATCGCCCGGGCCGAGGAACTGATGCACGAGGCCGCGCTCGCCGGCAAGAGCGGCGACGACCGCCGCGCCATGGCCCGAATGGTGGCCGCTCGCGAGACGATGCAGGGCGCGGTCGACGACCTCTACGCCATGTACGAGCGGCTGAAGGCGACCTGGCAGAAGAGCCGCCTGCCGAAGGGCGCGCCGCGCGACGGCCGCGAGTTCGTGCACGTGATGGACGACGTGAAGGACCACTTCGCCGACCGGCGGCCCGACCTGAGCCACCTGATCGCGCCGCACGAGAGCCTCGACCTGCCGGGCTGGATTGAGCGGCTCGACAGCGTGATCGACCGCTACGGCCGGGCGACCGGCCTCGCCGCAAAGAAAGAAACCAAGGTCCCCGTCGATGAGGGGTGATTGTAGCCGAGGTCCATGACCTCGGCGGAGCGACCATGGCAAGACAGCGTCACAAGCATCTCTCCCGGCTCGCCCGGGTCTGGGTTAAGGATCCCGTGTTCTATATCACCACATGCACCCGCGATCGGGCGGCGATTTTGGTAGCCAACGATGTGGTCGAAATCCTGCGCGGAAATTGGAAGAGATGCTCTCCGCTCTATGCATGGGCCGTCGGACCGTACGTCGTGATGCCAGACCACGTCCATTTCTTTTGTTGGTCCGCTCGCGACGCGGCGACCCTTTCGGAATTCGTCGGCAAGTGGAAGGAATGGACCAGCAAGAGGATCGCTCGGCTTCCAGGCATTACCGGGCCGGTCTGGCAGCAGGAGTTCTTCGATCACGTCCTCCGGTCCAGTGAGAGCTACCGGGCGAAATGGCAGTACATGCGAGAGAATCCTGTCCGGGCTGGGCTGGTTTCTCACGCCGAGGAATGGCCCTATTCCGGACAGATATGCGACGGGTGACCGCATCGTTGAGGCAAGAACCGGCCGCCGCAAGATCCGGCCGGCCTCATGGAGGCCGGCTACAGGAACCGCGGAACTGTAGCCCCAATAGCTTGAAATGGAGAGAGCCGGCATGAATGCAAGACCAACCGACGGATTCGTGAGCGAGCTGCGAACGCGAGGCTATGCCGTCCTGCCGGTGCCGCGCAAAGTCGAACTGAACGGCGGCGTGATCGATGCCGCCTTCGACTGGGGCCTCGTCCTGACCGACGTGGACGAGGACGATATCGCCGTGCAAACGGTTGTCGCCGGCGGCAGATACGAGCACGCGATCGATTTCGCCCTGAAAGGCGAGCACGATACGCCGTCCGGCAACTTCGAGGTCGAGCTGGCCGTGCGCCCGGGCGCCGTCGATACGGGAACGGACGACGGCCGTGACGAACAGGCCTACCGGCTCACCATCGACATGGACCGCGTCGAGCTGGTCGCCAACGGACGCCCCGGCCTCTTCTACGGCGTTCAGACCCTGCTCCAGTTGCTCGACGGCCCCGACGGCCTCCTGCCCACCGGCACCATCACCGACTGGCCCGAGTACGAGCTCCGGTGCATCCACTGGGACACCAAGCACCACCAGGACCGGCCCGAAACGCTGAAGCGGTTCATCGACCAGGCCGCGCGCTTTAAGATCAACGCCGTCCTCTTCGAACTCGAAGACAAGTTCGAATACCCCTCCCACCCGATCATCGGCGCACCCGGCGCGTTCACCACCGACGAGCTCCAGGAGCTCGTCGACTACGCGCTCGAACGCCACATCCAGATCATCCCCGACGTCCAGTCGCCCGCCCACCTCTGCTACGTCCTCAAGCCGCGACGAGGCGCGCAAAGGAGCAAAGCGGGGCACACGCGATGAAGGGCGGGCGCGAAAAAATGATGACCGCGAGCAAAGAACCCAGCACGATCGCGCCGACGAGGACAGCGCCCGCCGGGAACGCGCCGATCGGGAGCGACGCGAGCGCGAACTGGAGCGCGCGCGCGAGGAAGAACGACGCTGGCGCAAGGCCCTTGACCGGGTTGACCGGCAGCGCCGCGACGCCGAGAAGGAATGGCGGCGGGCGCTCGGCGAACGTGAGGGGCTCGAACGAAGGGCGTCCGACCTCATCATTATACTGGAACGCACGCCCGAGTTGATCGATGAGGCCGTGATGGATACGCATCATTTCACGGCGACCGTGCACACGCTGGCGGCAGGCGCTTCAGTCAAGGGCGACATCGAACATTATGACGGGCGGCCGCGGATCATGATCGAGGAGACGGTGCGGACGAGCGCCTCGGCCGAATCGCATGCGGCTCAGCCGGTGGCGGGAATCAATGAACGCAAGGTCACCCTCATCCCCATCGGCGTCCCGGTAGAGTGGCCCAGCAAGGA
>JAWODX010000376.1:0-4136 GCA_046483085.1 Planctomycetota bacterium | reverse complement strand
ATGCCCGGACATGCCGACGCGGTCCAGGTCCAGCCGTCCGCGCAGCGGGTGGCCCTCCGCGGCGTTCCAGCGTCCGAGCTGATCAAGCACGGCGGGGATGTCGCGCACGCGGAGCAGGAAGTTGCGGGCGCTCGCCGCCCGCTTTATCGCCGCCATCCGTTCGCCCGGCGGCACCTCCTTCCAGACCGACGTGTCGCTGCCCGGATGCTGGACGAACACGGCCACGTAGCCGCGTGCCGCCCAGTGTTTGCCCAGGTACGCACACCCCTTTCGCGAGCCGCCGAGGCCGTGGCTGAAGAGCACGACCGGCGCCGCCGCATCCTTCACGGGCAGGTGGACGCAGAGCGGAAGTCGGCGTTCTCTTCCCTTGTCCGTGACGGCCAGGTCCAGCATGTCGCACTTGCCCGGCCCTGGAACAGCGAGCGGATCGTAGTCGGCGCAAAGGGCCCGGCTTGCAGACAGCAGGAGCACAACCAACACGGAGAGAGGGCGGCGGTTCATAGAGAGTCTCCTCCTTGTCTCCGTCGCGCCACATCACTCCTATGGCGCGGCGGCCCGAGCATGACAAGCCCGGGCTGACGGGCGCCGGCGAGCGGCTCCACGCGTCCGTCATCATCGAGGACGGACCGAAGACGCTCCCGGAAGCTCCCCTGCGGAATCGGTCGGCGGCCGGCCGAAACGCCTGCCGCTGTCGTAAGTCCTGGTACCCCCAAGGGGAGTCGAACCCCTGTCTCCAGACTGAGAATCTGGCGTCCTGGGCCACTGAACGATGGGGGCCTCGATGCTGATCTGATATCTTATCGGCGGCGCGCGCCATCGTCAAGCCCGGGAAGCCGCTGCATCGCTGCTTTGCGCCGGGGCCTCGGGTCGCGCTCCCCTTGCTCGTTTGAGCGATTTCGAAGAGACAGCCTACCTCCGGGCCGTCGCCCCATCGGTGGCCGCTTTCAGGGGGACGGTCCGGCTCGTGTGGTAATCGAGCCTGACGCTGAGAATTCTGGCGTTGCCCGGGTCGTTGATGTAGAGCCGCCGGTCGGTGTGGGTGCCGAGGTAGACGGGGAAGAACAGGCCGATCTCGTCGCCGCCGAGCGGCGTCGGGTCCCAGCCCTCGACCTTCTCCCCTTTGACCAGCGGGACGCCGTCGTCGACGTTTCCGTACCGGCCCATGCGCAGGACCAGGTTGCCGGCCTTGTCGAGGACGCCGACGGTGTAGTGCTGTGTCTCGGGGACGAAGGTGCGGGCGAAATAGTCGTGGGCCGGGCGATAGTTGGGGCAGTTGCAGGCGTGCGAGGCGCTGGCGTCCTTGCCGGTGAACCCGATGCCGCCGTAGAACCACTCGGCGGCCTGCCACCAGGCCTTGCCGATTGCGCCGCCGGTGGTGTCGTGCGGGCGATCGGGCCGGAGGCGGCCGAGCGGGATGGTCGACGACGGGGTGAGGATCTTGCCCTCGGGCTTGAACTTGGCGAGCGTGCCGGTCAGCTTGTCGAAGTAGCCGGCGCGTTTGGCGGCGGACGTCACGTAGAGGTTGTCGTTCCGGTCCATGAAGATGCCGTCGATGTAGCCGACGCCGCGGACCGCGTCGCCGTAGACGACCCGGCCGTGCTTGTCCCAGACACGGACGATCGTGTGGCCGCCGCGGCCGGGGAAGATCGTCGGCTTCCATCGCTTCCAGCCCTGCAGCGCCTGCTTCCGCTGCTCGTTCTTGTGCCGGTCGAATCCGCTGGTCTTGATCGCACCGAGGATGAAGGCGACGGCGACGTGGCCCCTGGGCGAGACCCAGATGCCGCCCTGATGGTGGATGTTCGGGGTGTCGATGGGGAGTGCGGCGATGATCTTGCCGGCCTTGTTGCCGTTCCACAGCCCCACCTTCCCGCGCTGTTCGCCGTAGTCGAACGGGACCTCGCGCCATCGCCCGTTGGTCAGGTCGTAGCGGACCACGTTGCGGTGCGTGCGCAGATAGGCGTGGCCGTTGATGTCGAACGTCATTTCGTCGGGCGAGAACGGCAGCCTCACGGCCCGGATCTTGCCCGTGTCGGGGTCGATGACGATGAGCGGCCGCCGGTGATTGCCCATCGCGTAGACCTCGCCGGTGGTCGGACGGGCCATCAGCCGCATGCGCCCGTGGCCCGGCCACTCCAGCCGCGGCAGGTGCTGCTTCGCCGTGCGGGCGAAATTGCGCACGGTCACCAGCTTCCGCTTCTTCGAATCGATCCGCAGGACGAGCGGGCAGCCGTCGGCGGCGGATCCGTGCTTGCCGTAGATCCACCGGATCATCCAGACGGTGGGGCCGCCGGGCGCCCAGGAATCGACCATCGCGCGGAACTGCCGCCCCTGGACCGCGTCGCCGCCGTACCGGCCCATGCGCATGACATTTCGATGATGCCCGTCCTGGTAGATCGGAATCGGGTACGCGCCCTTGACCTCCGGGTTCTCGAACGGCCCGAAATGGGTCAGTTTCGGGACGGGCGGGCCGGTGCGCCGGAAGGCCCAGTCGTCCAGGTACCACGTGAAGACGTAGATCTCGCCGGTCCGCTGATCGACGCACACTTCGGCCGGCCGCTTGACCGGGATCGACTTGAGGTGCCTGCCACTCGGATCGAAGACCTGCACGCGGTCGTTGAAATGGTCGGCCACGTACACCCGGCCCTTCGGGCCGCAGTCGAGCGAGCAGGGGGTCTTGAACTGGCCGGGCTTTGAGCCGCCGGTCTTGTGACCGCCGGTCAGGCTGCCCGTGAACGTCTCCATCTTCTTCCCGGCGGCGAAGTCGAGCTTCGCCACCCCGTGCGCCCAGTGCAGGTGCCAGTTCGGCCCGCCCGTCGCCTTCGAGAAACCCGTCACGTACAGCGTCCTGCCGTCGGGGCTGAACGCGGCGCTGCGCGGCCGGCGGCCGCCGATACTCGTCGACGGCCCCTCCAGTGCGAGCCCGCCGGTCGACCCGTCCGTCGCCAGCCGGTTCAGCCGCTTGCATACCAGCGCGATCCGGCCCTTGCGCACGGCCAGCCCCGTGGCGGCGAGGCCGAACAGCTCGCCCCGGCCGTGCCCGCCGGTCCAGTTCGTGCCCGAGTTCAGGAACGTCGTCTCATAGGTGCCGCCCCGAACGGGCAGCGTCTTGCCCGACTGCGGGAACTCGCGCCTCGGCACCCCCTTCACCTCGTCGAGCTTATCGCCCGGGAACGGATAGACCGTGCGGACGTAGCGGCCCTCGTGGTCGAACAGGCGCAGGTGGTCGAACATGCGGCCGTCGAACAGGTAGACGCCTTCCGGCTGCGCGCAGAACGAGGGCGTCGCCGCGTGGTCGTGGTCGGTCCCGCCCTGCACCGCGATACGCCGGTGCGGGCTCCAGAGGAACTGCCGCTCGAACCGCGCCCGAAGCCCGAGCGACACGCGCACCACCACCCGATCCAGGTCGTCGACGTACCGGCCCTGCTCGTCCTTGCCGTCCCAGACCAGCGTCTGCTCGAGCGCGTTCTTCTGGAACGGCCTCGGCGCCTTCCCCCCGAGCACCCCGCTGGCGAGATGGCGGACGATCTTCCCGTCGGCGTGCTCGACGGCGACCGTGGCGTCGCAGAACGCCTTCGCCTTGAACCGGATGGTCACCCGATCGCCGTCACGGGTTACCGTGGGCATCCGGGCGAACTCGAACGGTTCGGTCCGCCGGACCTTGAACTCGTCGACAGCGCCGGCAAACGCCAGAGCGGGAGCCAGCGTGAGAACGAGCGCGAGGGCGCGAATCTTCATCATCCGTCCTTCCGTGTCCTGATTGACTGATGGCGTGTCCCGGGCCGCGGTCGCCGGACGGGCCGGGGCCTCTCGTCCTCAATCGCTATTATAGCTTCCGCTGGCACAAATCAAGGCGAAGCAGGACAATAGCCATCCTGGCCCGTTGCCTCGCGCACAAGCCTCTTTCCTGATCGGAACGCCGCTTGCGGGAGACTCCTCTTCCAGTTTTGAGGCATTTGCCATGTCCAGTGTGATCAAGCTGGCGTGACTGTAGCCGGCCTCCATGAGGCCGGAGAAGGGCCGAGGTCATGGACCTCGGCTACAATTTGTGATCGCAGCTCTGGGACGAGCGGCGGAGCCGATGGAGGGCCACGGCGGGTCGTTTCTTTTCTATCCCTTGGCTTTGCTGGTCGGTTTCT
>JAWODX010000353.1:0-4063 GCA_046483085.1 Planctomycetota bacterium | reverse complement strand
CCATCGTCGAGCGGATGCTCGACCAGGGGCTGTGGGCGACCTCGGGCAAGACGCCGGCGGCCACCATCTACGCCGCCATCATCCGGGAGATCAAGAACAAGGGCGACGAGGCCCGCTTCGAGAAGGTCGGCCGCGGCACGTTCGCTCTGGCTGAGTGACATCACATCCCTCCTACCGAACCCCGGGCGGTCTGCTGCCTGGGGTTCTCTCCGGAATATGGGTCTCGCGCCTTGACGCGCATGTGCTGTAGCGCTACCGTGCTCCGGGAAGGAGCAACGCCGTGAATCACTTGGAGACGCTGGTCTTTCAGTGGCTTGATTATCGCAGGTATATAGTGCGGCCGAACATCCGCGTCGGACGGATGCAGCAAGGGGGACACAGAGGCGAGTTGGATATTGTTGCCTATCATCCAATCATCAAACACTGCCTTCACGCCGAGTGCTCTACGGATGCTCGGTCCTGGGCGCATCGAGAAAAACAGTTTCAGAAGAAATTCGGCCGAGGACGGGAAACCATACCGACGGAAGTCTTCCCGTGGATTGAGGACATTGACGAAATTGAGCAATGGGCCGTCATATGGGGCATCGGTGGCGGCCGTCGAACAGTCGGCGGTGGCAAAGTTGTGCCCCTCAAAACTCTCTATCACAATATCGCTCGCGATGTGCGGAGGCTGAATAAGAAAGGCCACCGCGTATTCCCTGAAAAGTATTCTCACCTCCGTACGATCCAGGCCGCCATGCGCTACATCGGTGATGAGATCGACGAGGAAGAAGAGGGCACGGGTACAGAATGGTTGCTGCCGGATACGGAATAATCCGACACACACATTTCTGATCGCCACGTTCCGACAAAGGGACCGTACCTCAGACGCCTCCGCTTCACGCCGAAGCGACCGGTCCGCCAGGGCTGCTCTCGTCTTGCCAGATCCGTCCAAGACACTTGATTCACTCAGAAACGCGTTCATAATGAATTCGGCGCGGGGGCGGACAGTCGGTGAGTCACCATTCGGCGGCAAGCGGCTCCACCCCCCGGAAGCTCCCGGCCACTCCCCCCGGGACTTGCACGGAACCGTGTCGCCACCACCGCACCTCCCCCTCTTCATGCCTCGGCCTCCGCCGGGATCCGCTCGGCCTTCTGGCCGGTGAACTCCTCGAACCGCTGCACGATCACATCGCAGTAGAGCGGATCGAGCTCCATCAGGAACGCCCGCCGGCCCGTCTGCTCGGCGGCGATGAGCGTCGAACCGGATCCGGCAAACAGGTCGAGAACATTCTGCCCCTTCCTCGATGAGTACTGCATCGCCCGGACGGCGAGCTCGACCGGCTTCTCGGTCAGATGCACCATCTTCTGCGGCGCCACCTTCTTCACGTGCCACAGATCGGTCGCGTTGTTCGGCCCATAGAAGTTGTGCCCGGCGCCCTCCTTCCACCCATAGAAACAAATCTCGAATGCCCCCATATAATCCTTCCGCGTCAGGACCGGATGCTCTTTGTCCCACACGATCCCCTGTGCGAAATACAGCCCGGCCTCCTTCAGCCGCGGCGGGTAATTCCCGAGATTCGCGTAGCCGCCCCAGATGTAGAACGAGCCGCCAGGCACGAGCACCCGCGCCGCCTGGCCGAACCACGCCCGCAGCATCTCGACGAACTCCTCGGGGCTGACGAAGTCGCCTTCGAGCGGGCGGTCCTTGGCTCGCATCTTCTTCTGCGCCTTCTTCGCATCGGTCACGCCGCGGGCCACGTCGAACTGCTGGTGGTGCATCTTCTTCTTTTTCGCCTCGGCCTCCTTCCAGTCCTCTCCCCACGCCTTGTCGAAGCTCGTGGTGCCCGCGGCGATGGCCGTGCTCGACCGCGGCTCGACGTTCACGTTGTACGGCGGGTCCATGTTGACCAGGTGGACCTCCGCACCGTCGAGCAGGCGGTCCACGTGCTCGGCCACCCCGGCGTCACCACACAGCAGCCGGTGCTCGCCGAGCAGCCACAGGTCGCCGGGCTGCGTCGTCGCCTCGTCCGGCGGTTCCGGAACGGCGTCGGGATCGGTGAACCCTTCCTTCACGTCCGGCTCCAGCAGATCGGCCAGCTCATCGTCCGAGAATCCGACCAGCTCGAGGTCGAAATCCATCCCCTGGAGGTCGGCCAGCTCGATCGGCAGCAGTTCCATATCCCACTCGGCCAGCTCGCCCGACTTGTTGTCGGCCAGGCGGTAGGCCTTGACCTGCTCCGGCGTCAGGCCCGTCGCCACGTGGACCGGGACCTTCTCCAGCCCGAGCTTCTTCGCCGCCTTCCAGCGCGTGTGGCCGACGATGATCACGTCGTCCCCGTCCACCACGATTGGCTGCCTGAACCCAAACTCCCGGATACTCCTCGCGACGGCGTCCACCGCCTGATCGTTGATGCGCGGGTTATTCTCGTACGGCTGGACCGATTCGATCTTGCGAAGCTCAACCTTCATCTGCGTCCTCCTTCCGCTGTGTTATGAGGCGCCTGCCACAGAGGCAGTTGCCGTCGGGACGGGGCGGGTTCGTACTCGCCGTAGGGAACGTGCTCCAGCCAGCGCAGCCGGCTGTAGTACCGCATCATCCGGCGCAGCTCGCGGTCGGACCATCCGTCCGCCACGTAGGCGTCCTTCGCCAGCGCATTGAGCGGCTGATACCGCATCGGGTTCGGCCGGATGCCCCACGACCGCACCGTTTCCAGGCGGTGGCGGGCGTCCTCGGGCGTGTCGTCGAACCCGATCAACACGTAGACACCGAAACTCCGCAGACCGTGCCGGCGTGCCAGGGCGATGGCGTCGGCCACGCGGGTTTCGGCACCGATGCTGTCGAAGGCGAACCGTACCTTTACCTGCTTCAGTTCGGCGATCCGCCCCGCGTGATGGGCCGTAAAGAGCCGGGCGTCCAGCCCCTGGTTGAAATCGACCCACGGCAGCGCCTTGAGCCGGTCGATGACTTCGTCGAAATGCCGTCGGCTGGCAGCCAGCAGGTTGTTGTCGCACACCACCGGGCGCACCGGCCACTCGGACAGCTCCCGCAGGTCGCCCTCGATGCGCGGCACCGCACAGAACGGGCAGCGGTTCGGGCAGCCGCGGGTCGTGAAGGTGGCCAGCGGGTTATGCATGGCGAGCGGCGGGACCGGGCACGGTTCGTCCAGCACTGCCAAGTCCGCCAGGTACCCCGGGATAAGATCGACCGCCGGCCCGCCGGCGTAAACGGGACCGCCGTGCGCCTGCGCCAGGCGCTTCGCCTCCGGCAGAAGCCATGTGAACGGAACGGACAGATAGAGCGCCCGCCCCATGCGCCACGCGGCGACGCACTTGCGCCACCCGACGGGCGTGGGCCGGGGCGGGGTTCTGCTTTGTCTCGCCTGCTCGGGCATACGGGTCACGCCTCTTCGTCGTCGGCAGGTAACTGGATGGGCGCCCACACCGGGCCGTCTTCCGTGTCGGGGTTGCGTAGAATCGCGTCGGCCATCGCCTTGCCCGACTCGGTCAGCCGAACGTGCGTGGTCCGCCAGGGGCAGCCGGACCGGATCAGGTAGGCCTTATCCTCCAGGCGCGCCAGCTCGCGGGACAGCGTCCGCCGTTCCGCCCGCGTCGGCTTCCGACCGAGCCACCGCTCGTAGTCCAGCCGCACGCCGCGCCGGGCGACGTCTGCTAAGCCGGCTTCGATGCGCTCGACCGCAGAACGGTTGCGCCAAGCCGCCGCAACGGTCACGCCACCAAGCGCTTCGGCATCCACGTAGGCGCCGACGAGGATCACGTTTTCCGCGCTGTCCCGCATGAGTCACTTTTTTCGCACGCCAAACAAACTCTGCCGTATAAGGTGGCTGTTCCCGCCGCCGCCTCCTGCAAACGTCGCCCGCAAGTACCTATTCTCTGCTATAGCATCCGGCATATGTCGCCTGGCCGCCTGTGTTGGCCTCTGTGGCGCCCGGGCGCGCCGCCTCGGCCACGGGTACGGACCGCGGTCAGATGGTCGCCCGTGTGGCGAGGGGGTGGGGCACGGCGCCGGTGGGATCGGGCGGCTCTGGAACTTTTTGACTTTTTGCGCGGGGGGTCGCGTATA
>JAWODX010000321.1:0-3541 GCA_046483085.1 Planctomycetota bacterium | reverse complement strand
ACGAGGAGATGACCGTATCGAAACTATCGTCCTCGAATTGGAGATCCTGTGCGTCCATCCGCGTGACGGTCCCGTCTCGTTCGAGGGTGTCATGACGACCCGGAAACCCGGGCGATGGAACTGCTCGGCCATTACGAGGACGTGACCGGCCGGGCCTTCCCGCTCGACCCGTGGGAGGCGCTGCGCGAGTGCATCGACGCCGTCTTCCGCTCGTTCAACAGCGAGCGGGCGAAGGCCTATCGCCAGCACAACGACATCCGCGGCGTGATCGGGACCGCCGTCAACGTCCAGGCCATGTTCCCGTCCGAGCGCGCCGGGATCGTGTTCACCGCCAACCCGAACGACATCACCGCCGGCGAGATGGTCATCGAGGCGTCGTGGGGCCTGGGCGAAGTCGTCGTCTCCGGGGCGGTCACCCCCGACTCGTACGTGGTCGATGCCGAGTCGGCCGAGATCAAGCACAAGCTGGTCCCGGCGCCCGAGGTCGCCGCGCCGCAGTCGATCCGCGACGACGGCACCGTCGAGCCCGCCCTGTCCGACGAGCAGATCCACGAGCTGGTCGAGATCGGCAGGCGGGTCGAGTCGTACATGGGCGTCCCGCAGGACATCGAGTGGGGCCTGGCCGACGGGCGGATCAACCTGCTGCAGACGCGGAACGTGCGCAACCTGGACGTGCTGGAGGACGTGGAGGCCGGGCGGGAGGCCGAGATCGAGCGCCTGCTGGAAGAGGCCGAGGGCAAGCACGTGGTCTGGGTCGCGCACAACCTGGGCGAGACGCTGCCGCGCCCGACCCCGCTGACCTGGGACATCCTCAGCGACTTCATGAGCGGCTCGGGCGGGTTCGGCCTCATGTACCAGGACTTCGGCTACCTGCCGAGCGAGACCGTCTGCGAGGACGGGTTCCTCGAACTCATCTGCGGCCGCGTCTACGTCGACCCCCGCCGCGCCGCCGGCCTCTTCTGGCGCGACCTCCCCGGCGAGTACCGCCCCGACGACATCCTCGAAGACCCGACCGTCCTGGAGCGGCCGCCGAACAAGCTCAACATGGACGAGACCCACCCCACCTTCTTCCTCCGCCTGCCCCGGCTCGTCTGGAACATGATCCGGTGCAGCCGGAAGATGAACCGGGCCCGCGCCGAGGCCCACCGCGCGTTCAAGGACGTCGCCCTCCCGCGCTTCCTGGGATTCGTCGAGGAATGCCGCCGCACCGACCTGCGAGAAATGGACACCGACCGGCTGGTGACCGAGCTCGACCGGCGCCGCCACGTCGTGCTCGACGACTTCGGCAAGGAGTCGCTGAAGCCCGGCTACTTCGGCGGCATGGCCCAGCAGGCGCTCGAAGGCATCCTCGTCCAGTTGATGGGCGACGAAAAGGGCGCCGAACTCGCCCGCGTCCTGACCACCGGCCTGGAGAACGACACCACCGTCGAGCAGAACATTCTCCTCTACAAGGTCGCCCAGGGCGAGGCGACCCTCGAGCAGTTCCTCGAGGAGTTCGGGCATCGGGCCACGAACGAGATGGAGCTCTCCCAGCCGCGCTGGCGCGAGGACCCGAGCTACATCGAACGGATGGTCGAGAACTTCAAGCTGCCCGGGCGGGCGTCGCCCGAGGAACGGCACCAGGCGTGGGTGGAAGAGCGCCGCAAGGTCGAGGCCGACCTGCCCAACATCCTCGTCGACTGGGGCGGCTCGTCCCTGCTCGAACTCATCGCCCCCGAACTCGAGGACGCCCAGCAGCTCCTCCCCTACCGCGAGACCGCCAAGCACTACCTGATGATGGGCTACGAGCAAATCCGGTCGGTCATCGTCGAGCTGGGCCGGCGGTGGGACCTCGGCCGCGGCGTCTTCTTCCTCCGCCTCGACGAGCTCCCCCGGTTCGAGGCGGACCGCGACCGCCTGGTCGAGGAGATCGAGCGGCGCCGGCTCCGCTGGAAGTCGCAGCAGAAACTGACCGTCGGCGACGTCGTCGATTCGGAACACCTCGACAAGCTCGGCCGGCCGCAGCCGCGCGAGGAGGGCGAAGAGCTCCGCGGCCGAGCCGTCGCCTCGGGCATGACCGTGGGCACCGCCCGCATCGTCTTCGACCCGCAGGAGGCCGGCGACCTGGGCGACGACTACATCCTCGTCTGCCCGTCGACCGACCCCGGCTGGACGCCGCTCTTCGTGAACGCCCGCGGCCTCGTCGTCGAGCGCGGCGGCGTCCTCTCACACGGGGCGATCGTCGCCCGCGACTTCGGCATCCCGGCCGTCGTCTGCGAGCGCAGCACCCAGCTCATCTCCGACGGCGCCCGCATCGAGCTCGACGGCAACCGCGGCGTCATCACCCCCCTGGACGAATGAGAGGAACAGCGTGGATCTCCTCGCCGAACTATCGAACTGGATCACGACCGTGATGGACGTCCCGCTCGGCTGGCTCGCCGCCATCCCGCGCGATCTCGCCATGGTCATCGTCGCCGTGGGCACCTCGATGATCCTCACCCTCGCCCGCAAGTGGACCACCGACCAGGACCGGCTGCGCCGCGCCAAGCACGACCTCAAGCGGCTCAAGCAGCTCAAGCGCGAGGCCAAGCGGGCCAAGGACAAGGACGCCGTCAAGCGCGTCCAGACCACCATCGGCATGATCAACGTGATGAAGATGAAAGCGGAGGGCAAGCCGCTGCTCGTCTCGATCATCCCCATCGCCGTGCTCGCCATCTGGTGCTTCGGGCGGCTGGACTACTACCCCGCCGAGGTCGGCGACGAGGTCGCCGTCAAGGCCTGGTATCCGCTTTCGTCCATCTCCGGCGAGGGCAAGTTCTCGTACAGCTACCTGGTCCCGCCGCCCGAGGAGACCGGCATCGAAATGGCCTCCTCCCCCATCCAGGAGGTCGTCGAGGATCCGGAGAAGAACGAGGCCGGCGAGACCACGAACGGGTACGCCGAGTGGACCATCCGGCCGACCGAGGAGGTCGAGTCCGTCGACCTGGTCTTGCGGCACGAGGGCCAGACCGCGACCCATCCGTTCTCCGCCGGCGGGTGGTACTACGAGCCCCCCCTCCAGCTCCACGAGAACCCCAAGATCGAGGCCAGCCAGGTGGACCTGACCCAGTACAAGTTCCTGGGGATCGTGCCCGGCATCGGCATCGGCCGGAAGTGGTACTTCCTCTTCATGTCGTTCGACGAGCCGTACTTCCTCGCCCCCTGGATCGTCGCCTATCTCATCATCGTCATCCCCTTCGTCCCCATCCTCCGCAGCGTGATGAAGGTCTATTAGCACGACAACGCTGCTTTTCCTCGCTGCCTGCGCTCCGGCAGCCCCGCGCAATGGCCGGGGGGGGGCAGAAATCCCTGCCCCACCGGCCAGAGTCCGCCGCATGGGTGGGGCAGACATTCTTGTCTGCCACGATACAGGTGAAGAGTTCCGTATTGTGTTCTTCCCCTGCTCTTCGTTGGGCATGCCAGCCAAAGCATGCGCAAAGAGCGACATGGGCACGTCGGCTTACCATGGTCAGGCAGTTTGCTGCCTGGCTGAGTGCATTCGACGTGCGAACGGAAGTGCCGC
>JAWODX010000313.1:0-8172 GCA_046483085.1 Planctomycetota bacterium | reverse complement strand
CCGCGAACGCGACCGGTCGGTCTTCAACCGCACCGCCTGCCTGAACGACCCGCAGGTCATCGAAGGGATGCTGACGCGCATCGACGAGATGATGGACGGGCTGGCCGACGTCCGGGACCTCTGCCTGCTCTATGACCTCCGCGACGAGCCGAGCGTCACCAGCTTCCTCCTCGCCAGCGACGCCTGCTTCTGCGAACACTGCATGGCCCGCATGCGCGACTGGCTCGGCGAGCGATACGCCGACCTGGACGCGCTGAACGCCGAATGGGACACGGAGTTCGGGTCGTGGGACGGGGTCGAGCCGCTGGCCACGCTCGAGGCGCTCGACCGGCGCGACGCCGGCCACTGGAACTTCGCACCCTGGGCCGACCACCGCGACTTCATGAACAGCACGTTCGCCCGCACGTTCGACGCCATGACGAAGCGGGTGAAACAGCACGACCCGGCGGCGCTCTGCGGGCCGTGCGGGACCCAGTGCCCGGCGGTCTTCGGCGGATACGACTTCGCGAAGATCGTCCCGCCGACCGACTGGGTCGAGGCCTACGACTTCGGCGGCTCGGTCGACTGCTACCGGTCGTTCAAGCCCCGGCGCGACTTCCCCATCCTGAAGACGAGCGGCCTGGGCGGCGGGCCGGACGCCGCGCGCGTCATGCTGTGGACGTACGTCTACCAGGCCGGCGGCTACAGCGGGACGATCATCTGGAACGCGAACAAGATGATCGACGTGGACGGCGGGACGCTGGAGCCGCTGGAGGGCGCGGGCGTGCTGCGCGACATCTTCGCCGAGCTGCGGCGCGGCGTCCCGAAACTGCTGCAACGGACCGACGAGGTCAACTCGCCGGTCGCCGTCCATTACTCGCAGGCGAGCATCAACGCCGACTTCATCACGTCGATCCCGAATCGCCCCGTCTCCGTCGCCGGGTTCAAGAACGAGAACGCGCTCGCGTACAAGACGCGGATGGCGTGGCTGAAGCTGCTCGAGGATCGCGGGCTCCGGCCGACGTTCATGTCGTCGGCGCAGATCGAGGAAGGCCGGCTCGCCGAGAGCGACGTGCGCGTGCTCGTGCTGCCGCGGTCGATCGCGATCAGCGATCGGGAGGCCGACGCGATCCGGGCGTTCGTCGAGGCCGGCGGCACCGTGCTCGCCGACAGCTTCATCGGCCGGATGGACGAGCACTGCCGCGAGCGGGAGACGGGCGCCCTCGACGACCTGTTCGGCGTCCGCCGCCGCGAGCACGGCGGGTACAGCGCGGGGACCGGCCGCGGCACGGTCCGCGAGCAGGCCGAGCCGGGCGACCGGCCGCGATGGGGCCAGGGCCGGCGCGTCCCGCTCCAGGCGATCGAGGAGATGCTCGAGCCGGCCGGCGACGACGTGGCGGTCATGGGCTGCACCGAGATGACGGACGCGCCGGTGGGCATCGTGGCCGAGCGCGGCGAGGGGCGCGCCGTGCTGTTCAACGCCGCACCGATCGAGTACCTGTCGAGCCGGGGCAGCGAGCCGCTCCAGGCGCTGTTCGGCGGCATGCTGGAGAAGGCGGGGGTGGAGCCCCTGGCCGAGGTGGTGGACACAGAGACGGGCGACCGGCTGGCCGGGTTCCGGGTCTGGAAGTTCCGGCGGGGCGGCGCGGCGTGGGTCGGCGTGGCCCCGGACATGGAGGCGACGCAGGACGCGCTCGGCCAGATCACCGTCGAGAGCGGCGGGCTGCCGGGCCGGACCGTCACGGTCCGACTGAGCGACTCGGGCCACGTCTACGAGGCGCGGTCCGGCGCCTACCTGGGCGAGGGCGACGCGGCCGACTACACGTTCGGCCCGACCGACGCCCCGCTGTTCACCGTCCTGCCGTACCGGGTGGAGGGGCTGGACCTTTCGGTCGAGGACGGGGTGGCGCGGGCGGCCCTTCGTGCGGACGGCGAGCCGGGCGAGCACGTGTTCCGGTTCGACGTCTACGACGCCGACGGTCGGCGGCTCTACGACGCCGGCGCGAACGTGGTCGCCGCCGGCGGGGCGGCCGACTGGTCGCCGGGGACCGAGCTTCCGGCGGGCGGGAAGCTCGCCTGCCGCGACGTGGCGACCGGTCTGGAAGCCGAGCTCGATCTCGGCTGAACGGGCGCGCGGACCGGCGGCCCGGCCTTGTTGGGCGGCCCTGTGTCGTGGTCTTGTTGACGCCCTGATTGGGGCTTGAGCTCGCGATTCCGGGGCCGGAACTCCGGGCCGCGGTTCGGTATTCGCGCACGGAGTCAAAAAAAATATCTGTTTCTGTGCTTGACACGGGACGGAAATGCCGACAAAATAGGTGCGATTACGGCGGGGTTGTCGCGGAAGTGTTTCCCGTCTCGCTGTGAAAGTCCGGTGGGTAACCGGCCTGACTTGCAGGGAGTGACGCTTGGCTACGGTCAGCAAGTAGCGAGGCGCCCTGCAAATCTGACGTAGCATGCTGCAAGAGGAGAAGTTTATGGCGACGGGCAAGGTGAAGTGGTTTAATGACAGTAAGGGGTATGGGTTCATCACCGCGGATGAGGGGGGCGATTACTTCGTCCACCATAACGACATCCTGGGTGAGGGCTACAAGACGCTGGCCGAAGGAGAGACGGTCGACTTCGAGCCTGTGCAAGCAGACAAGGGCCCCCGGGCGACAAACGTTCAGAGGGTCGAGTAGTCGCTTGAGATACCCCCCGCGCCGCTCGGTTTCCGGGCGGCGTTTTTTTATGCCCTCCGCCGACCGCACGATCGCAGAGCGAGCGGCAAGGATGATGTCCTCCAGGACGCAGCGCCGACCCGCCGGCCTCCCGCTTGCCCTCGTGGCGATGATCCTGCTCGCGGGGTGCAGCGGGGACAGGCGCAACGACAACTGGCCCGGACGCATCGCCTACGGCGAGCCGGAACGGATCTGTACGCTCGGCGACCGCCGCGTCCGCGAGAGCAGCGGCCTGGCATGCAGCCGGCGCCAGCCCGGCGTCTTCTGGACCCACAACGACTCCGGCGGCATGGCCAGGCTGTACGCCTTCGACCAGGACGGCCGGGCCCGGGCGACCCTCCGGCTCGTCGGAATCACCGCCGTCGACTGGGAGGACGCCGCGTCCGTCACCCTCGACGGTCGGCACTATCTGCTGGTCGCCGACACGGGCGACAACGCCCGCCACCGAACGGAGTACGCGATCCACGTCGTGGAAGAGCCCGAGCTGCCGGACCCGCCGACCGACGAACCGCTCCGCGCCACCGCCGTCCGGACGATCACCTTCACGTTCGAGGACGGGTCGCAGGACGGCGAGGCGCTCGCGGTCGATCCGGCCGGCAAGACCCTCTTCGTCGGGACGCGGTTCCACGACGTACCCCGGTGCGACGTCTACCGGCTGCCCTTTCCCGAGAACGACATCCGGGCCGCCGTCGCCCGCAAGATCGCGACGCTGCCCATCGAGGTGGGGAACGCGATGGACATCTCGCCCGACGGCCGGCGGGCGATCGTGGGCAGCTACGGCGACGCATACGAGTACCTGCGGCGGCCGGACGAGCCCTGGTCGGCGGCGTTCGGCCGCCCGGCGCGCCGACTCCCCATGCCCCGCCGCCGGAAGGGCGAGGCGGTCGCGTATGGCCCCGACGGGAAGACGCTCTACCTGACGAGCGAAGGAGTGCCCTGTCCGGTCTGGAAGGTGCCCGCGCTCGAACGCGAGCGGCCGTGAATCCGCCCGAAAACCGCGTGCCGGGCGAAAGGGGCTGGCGCCGCGGGCGGGAATCCGTCATAATGGGGCACGTCTGGTCGGGGAGGCCAGGACGGTTCCACGACGATCACGCGGTGGGCCGGCGAAAGAGAAGCGGGCGTTTCCCGCTGAGAGTTTTGGTTCGATGCTGCGTTCGCTGCTCAGGAGATGTGGGTTGAATAGCAAGGAGAACCCCGGATGAAGTATGCGGCAACGGTTTGTATCTCCCTCGTCGTCGTATTGCTGGCGGGGCGTGCGTGTGGGCAAGAAGGGGGCGAGAAGGCGCCGCCCGAGCTGGAGACGTTCCCCGAGAAAGCCGGCTACTCGCTGGGCCTGGAGCTCGGCCGGATGATCCAGGAGATGGACGCGGACCTGGACACGGACATGCTCGTCCGGGGGCTGCAGGATGTCCTCACCGGCCGGAAGCCCGCCATGAGCGAGGAGGAGGCGATGACGGTGCGCCGGGCCTTCGACGCCAGGATGCGCGAAAAGGCGGCGAAGGAGCGAACAGAGCAGGCCAAGAAGAACCTGGAGGCGGGCCGCACGTTCCTCGCCCAGAACAAGGGCAAGGAAGGCGTGGTGACCACCGAGACAGGCCTCCAATACAAGGTCCTGACGGAGGGGGACGGCAAATCGCCCAAGCCCACCGACACCGTCCGCGTCCATTATCGCGGCAAGCTGCTCGACGGGACCGAGTTCGACAGTTCGTACAAGCGCGGCCGGCCCGCCTTCTTCCCGGTCAACCGGATCATTCCCGGCCTGAGCGAGGCGCTCCAGTTGATGAAAGTCGGCAGCAAGTGGAAATGCTTCGTCCCGGCGCGCCTCGCCTACGGCGAGCGCGGCTCGGGCCAGATCGGCCCGAACGCCGTCCTCGTCTTCGAGCTGCGCCTCATCAAGATCGAGCCCGGCGAAAAGCCGGCGCCGGGGCTGGAACCGGAAGGGTAATCCGACGGAGCGGCTCCGCGTACCCGGGGTCCGCCGACAGTGGGTGGTGGCCTCAGGGCACCGCCGGGCGAGACCCCTGTTTGTGTGACTCCCATAGAGGAGCAAAGATGGTTTCCGCAAGAGAAGGCAGCACGGTCAAGGTGCACTACACGGGAAAGCTCGAGGACGGCACCGTGTTCGACTCGTCGGTCGAACGCGAGCCGATCGAGTTCTCGCTCGGGTCCGGCAGCATCATCCCCGGCTTCGAAAAGGCCGTGATCGGGATGGACCCCGGAGAGCTCAAGACAATCACCCTGTCTCCCGAAGAGGCCTATGGACCGCGGGACGACGGGCGGGTCGTCGAGGTGGAGCGCGATGACTTCCCGCCGAACATCGATCCCGAAGTCGGCCAGCGCCTCCAGGTCGGCGCCGAGGGCGGCGACCGCCAGATCGTCACCGTCAGCAAGGTCTCCGACGACAGCGTCGAGCTCGACGCCAATCACCCGCTGGCCGGCCAGACCCTCACCTTCGACATCCAACTGGTCGACGTGAGCTGAGCCGTCCCGGGAACGCACCGCTCGGCCCGGGCCGGCTGGCGCCGGCCGCCATTCCCCGGACTACTTCCCAGGTCTTCCCGGGCCGCGCTGCCTCGCGCGCTCGAAATCGCCGGCGGCGCGCGCCGCCCGGCTTGACGACGTTCCGCCGCCGGTTTACACTGGGACCGACGCCCGAGGACCGATGATGGCCGAACCCCAGGCCCAGCCGGACGAACGCGGGCACTTCGGGCCGTACGGCGGCATGTTCGTGCCCGAGACCCTGATGCCCGCACTCCTGGAACTCGAACGCGAGTTCCGCGCCGCGAAGCAGGACCCCGAGTTCCGCCGCGAGCTCGACGACTACCTCGCCGAATACGCCGGCCGGCCGACCCCGCTCTACTTCGCCCGCCGCCTCTCCGAACTCGTCGGCAGCAGGGTGTATCTGAAGCGGGAGGACCTGCTCCACACCGGCGCCCACAAGATCAACAACACGCTCGGGCAGGCGCTGCTCGCCCGGCGGATGGGGAAACACCGCATCATCGCCGAGACCGGCGCCGGCCAGCACGGCGTCGCCACCGCCACCGCCGCCGCCGTCTTCGGCATGGAATGCGTCGTCTACATGGGCACCGAAGACATGGAGCGCCAGGCGCTCAACGTCTTCCGCATGCGGCAGCTCGGGACCGAGGTCCGCGAGGTCACCCACGGCTCCCAAACGCTGAAGGACGCGATCACCGAGGCGATGCGCGACTACGTGACCAACGTCCGCACCACGAACTACGTGCTCGGCTCGGTGCTCGGGCCGCACCCGTATCCGCTGATCGTGCGCGACTTCCAGTCGGTCATCGGCCGCGAGGCCCGCGGGCAGATCGTCCAGAAGGAGGGCCGGCTGCCCGACCTGCTCGTGGCCTGCGTCGGCGGGGGCAGCAACTCGATGGGCCTGTTCTACGAATTCCTGTCCGACGACTCGGTCCGGATGCTCGGCGTCGAGGCCGGCGGGATGGGCGACCGGCTCGGCCAGCACGCCGCCCGATTCCGCGCCGGCTCGCTCGGCGTCCTCCACGGCGACCGGACGATCGTCCTGCAGGACGACGGGGGCCAGATCGCACGCACGCATTCGATCTCCGCCGGGCTCGACTACGCGGCGATCGGTCCCGAGCTCGTCCATCTCCGCGACCAGGGCCGCATCGAGTTCACCGCCGTCAGCGACGAGGAGGCGCTCGATGCGTTCTCCCGGCTCAGCAAGCTCGAGGGCCTCATCCCCGCGCTCGAAAGCGCCCACGCCGTCGCCCAGGTCCTCAAGATGGCCGGCGACCTGCCCGAGATCGTGATCATCAATCTCTCCGGCCGCGGCGACAAGGACGTCCAGGCCGTCGCCAAACACCTCGGCGAGGGGCTGCACGGGTGAAGCAGTGATCAGTCATCAATGCGCAGTGGGCGGCGGCGAGCGGGCAGTGGTGAGTAACAAGTGATAAGTGATAAGTTATAAGTGATAAGTGATAAGTGATAAGTGATAAGTCGCCGGTGATGGGCCGGCGGCGGCCGGGCGTCAGTTGAGAGCGATCGGTCAGTAGCTGGCCGTTGTCAGCTCGCCGCCGGCAGCAAGGAGTTCGCAGCCAGCAGCCAGCAGCCAGCAGCTTTACCGGAGGGCGGAACATGGGGATCGAACGAATCGAAATCGAGGGCTTCCGCTCGCTGAAGCACGCCGTGTGGGAGCCATCCAACCTTAACGTCCTCATCGGCCCGAACGGGTCGGGGAAATCGAACCTGCTCAGCGGCCTGGCGCTCTTGTCGGCTGCAACTCGGGACGAGCTTGAGCAGGCGCTCGACGACGCGGGCGGATTCAGGTCACTCTCATGGAGTCACGGTGAAGGCGCATTGAACTGGATCGTTCAACTCACTGCCCCTTCGGAGGCCGATTCGGGTGCCCCCCTGGGGAGTGAGCAAGAGAGACAGCGCTCCTATCAGCTTGTCGTCGAGGGAGTCCATCGTGACGGCCAACTCGTGGATTTCGCGATTGCATCGGAGCGGCTCGAACACGCTTCGGCGGCGCCTTCGGGAGTCTCATCCGCGTCGGCTCCCGCAGTGCTCATCGAACGGAATCATGGCCAAGCGGCTATACGCAACGAGTTCGGTACAGAGATAGACGTTGCGAAGCGGCTCGACATCCACGAGCCACTGTTGGCCCTGCGAAGTTCGCTCGCGCCGGATGCGGTGGCGGAGACGCGCGATGAGATCACGAAGTGGGTGTGCTACCAGGACACGCCCGTCGGGCCGACTTCGGAGATCAGGCGTTCTGCCAAAGCCCGACGCGAAGACACGGTCGCATCGGATGGCCAGAACCTTGCGTCCGTGATCCATACACACTATCCGAGGGACGACAGAACTACCGAGGCGATCAACGACGCCATGTACGCCGCGTTCGGCGACGACTTTGACAAGCTGCTCACGCCGCCTGCGGAAGACGGACGGGTGCAGTTGCGGATCAAGTGGAAATCGCTCAAGGATTCGCTCTCGGCCTACGAGTTGTCCGACGGCATTCTGCGTTTCCTGCTCCTCATCACGATACTGTCACAGCCGAATCCGCCGCCGCTGATCGCGATCGACGAACCGGAGACCGGGCTGCACCCCCGGATGATGAGCATCATCGCGGAATATGCCGCGGAGGCGTCCGAAAAAACACAGGTCATTCTCACGACGCACTCGCCGGAATTCCTGGACGCATTCCGCGACACGATCCCCAAGGTGACCGTCGCATTCTGGGAGGACGGCCAGACCGTCCTCAGGAGCCCCAACCCGGACGTCCTCCAGCATTGGCTCAAGGAGTACACGTTGGGAAGTCTGATGTCGAGCGGCGAACTTGAGAACGAGGCGGAAGTCTGCCAGCCGGAAGAGGAAGGCAAGTGAGGTTCCTTCTGTTTGTCGAAGGACAAACCGAAAAACAGGGCGTCGTGCCTTTTGTGAAGCGCTGGCTCGACGCACAGCAACTGGAGCACGTTGGCGTGACCCCTGTCAATTT
>JAWODX010000255.1:0-3823 GCA_046483085.1 Planctomycetota bacterium | reverse complement strand
CCTCGAACGGCGTCGGCGTCAGGCGCGCGCGCAGGTCCTCGGCGGTGGCGCGGAAGGGCTGCTGCGGCTCGGTGTCGTCGGCCGCGGTGCGGACGGCGGCTTCGACGTCGGGGGCGATGCCCTCGGCCAGGTACTCGCGCGGGATGCCGATTGTCAGGCCGTCGATGCGCTGGTCGAGCTCGGCGGGGTAGTCGGGCACGGGCTCGTCGGCCGAGGTCGAGTCGCGCCGGTCGTGCCCGGCGATGATGCGCAGCAGGAGCGCGGTGTCGCGGACGTCGCGCGAGAACGTGCCGATCTGGTCGAGCGACGAGGCGTAGGCGACGAGCCCGTACCGGGAGACGCGGCCGTAGGTGGGCTTGAGTCCGACGACGCCGCAGAAGCCGGCCGGCTGGCGGATCGACCCGCCGGTGTCGGAGCCCAGTGCGAGCGCGGCCTCGCGGGCGGCGACGGCCGCCGCCGAGCCGCCGCTCGAACCGCCCGGGATCCGCGTCCGATCCCACGGGTTCCTCGTCGGCTTGAACCCGGAGTTCTCGGTCGACGAGCCCATCGCGAACTCGTCCATGTTCGTCTTGCCGATCGGGATGGCGTCGGCGCGATCGAGCCGCTCGACGACGGTCGCGTCGTAGGGCGGGACAAACGGTTCGAGGATCTTCGACGAGCAGGTGGTGGGCACGCGGCGCGTGCAGAGGTTGTCCTTGAGGGCGACGGGGACGCCGGCGAGCGGGCCGACGGGCTCGTCCTTGGTCAGGCGGGCGTCGACGTCATTCGCCTTGGCGAGCGCAGCGTCGGCCGTCACGGTGTTGAAGGCGTCGATCTGCCCGTCGACCCGGTCGATCCGGTCGAGGAAGGCGCGGGTGATTTCGCCGGCGGAGGTCTCGCCGTCGAGCAGTGTCCGGTGGAGGTCGGAGGCGGAGAGCTCGGTCAGGTCGGGCATCGGCATCCGCTCTTTCAATAGGACTTATGGGTCCTATAGGACCTATTTGTCCTATGACTGGTCGACGACGACGGGGACCTTGTAGGCCTCGTCGGTCTTCTTCGGTGCGTTCGACAGGGCCTCTTCGCGCGAGGCGGACGGTTCGACGGCGTCTTCGCGCAGGACGCTGCGCAGGCCCAGCGGGTGCGAGAGGGGCTCGACGTCGGCGGTGTCGAGCGCGTTCAGCACCTCGAAGTAGTCGATGATCTTGCTGAGCTGTTTCTGGAAGAGGGCCCGTTCGTCTTCGGAGAGCGCCAGGCGGGAGAGGGTGGCGACGTGGTCGACGGTGTCGCGGGTGATCTCGGCCATCGGCTCGCTCCGCGGTCGGTCAGTCTTCGGGTTCGAGGTAGAGGATTCGGCCGCACGAGTGGCAGGTGACCAGGTCGCTTCCTTTCCGGAGCTGGGCCACGGTCTCGGGCCGGAGCTTCATGAAGCAGCCCTGGCAGGAGCCGTTGACGACGGGGACCATGGCGGTCTGGCCGCGCCGCTCGATGAGTCGTTCGTACTTGGCGAAGATCTCGTCGGGGACGTCCTTGGCGGCCTGGCGGCGCTGTTTCCGCAACTCGTCGACCCGGGCCTGCCCCTTGTCCAGCTCTTCCTTCAGCTCCTCGTGCTTCCGGCGGGCGTCCTTCTCGGCCTGCTCGACTTCCGCCGTCAGCCTCTCCCGCTCCTCGGTCTCGCGGTCGAGCTCCTGCATCTGGGCGAGGACGGCGTCTTCGAGCCGGGTGTTGTCGGCCTCCTTGGAGAGGATTTCGTGCTGGAGGGTCTGGTACTCCTTGTTGGATTGGGCCTGGTTGACTTGCTGGCGGAGCTTGACCACTTTCTCCTCGGCGTCGCGGAGCTCGTGCTCCTTGGTTTCGGTCTTGACCTGCAGGTCCTTGAGTTCGGTTTCCTTCTCCTCCAGTCGCCTGCGAGCGTTCTCGACCGCCTGTTCTTCTTCTTCGATTTGGCGGGGGATCTCGCGGGCTTGTTCTTCCAGTTCAAAAATCTGCGCATCGAGCGCCGCCACGCTCCTCAGCGCCTGAAGGTCATTTGACATCAAGTCCTCCTGTCACCGGTCGTGGGCGAGTGCGAGGCTATGTGCCTTCGATGAATCCTTCGAGCCGGCGGCTGCGGATCGGATGCTGAAGCTTGCGTAACGCCTTGGCCTCGATCTGCCGCACCCGTTCGCGCGTCACCTTGAACCGCTTGCCGACTTCTTCGAGAGTATACGTATATCCGCCGCCGATGCCATAGCGGAGCTTCATAATTTCTCGCTCCCGATAGGTGAGGGTATTGAGCACCTGTTCGATTTTCTCCTTCAGCATCTCGTGGGCGGCGGCGGAGACGGGCGATTCGGCGGTCTCGTCCTCGATGAAGTCGCCGAAATAGCTGTCCTCGCTCTCGCCGATCGGCCGGTCCAGCGAGATCGGCGGGCGCGAGATCTTGAGCACCCGCTTCGCCTCTTCCACCGGGATGCCCGCCTCGTCCGCCACCTCGTCGATGCTCGGCTCGCGGCCGTAGATCTGGAGCAGTTGGCGCTGGACGCTGCGCAGCCGGCTCATCGTCTCGATCATGTGGACCGGGATGCGGATGGTCCGGGCCTGGTCGGCGATGCTCCGGGTGATCGCCTGCCGGATCCACCAGGTGGCATACGTGCTGAACTTGTAGCCGCGGCGATATTCGTATTTCTCCACGGCCTTCATCAGCCCGGTGTTCCCCTCCTGGATCAGGTCGAGGAAGCTGAGCCCGCGATTGCGATATTTCTTGGCGATGCTGACCACCAGGCGGAGGTTCCCGCCGGACAGCTTCCGCTTCGCCTGTTCGTAGCCGCGGTGCCGGCCGTCGATCTTCTCCACCCGGGCCTTCAGCTCGGCCGGCTCCTCCCGCGCCTCCAGCACCAGGGCCTCCAGCTCGGCGTTCACCTCGCGGATGCGCTGGGTGTTGCTGTTGCGCTTCGACAGTTCGCGCAGCGACCGCAGGCACCACTGCATCCGGCGGTTCACCTGCTTCAGCCGGCCCATCATGGGCTCGACCTTGTCGGTGCGGAGGTTGAGCTCCTCGATGAGACGGACGCCCCGGGCCCGCCGCCGGGCCAGCCGACGCGCGGCCCGCTCCCGGGCCGCCTTCGTCTCCTTCCCGCCGTGGACGAGCTCGAAGTCCTCCCGGTTCCGCTCCAGCATCTTCGCCAGGGTGTCCATGTTCTCGGGCATGCGCTGGAGGATCTCCTCCTTCTCGAATTCGATCTCCGGGCTGCCGATCTTCAGGGTCTTGTCGAACGGGATGTTCCCCACGTGGACGTCCCGGAGGATGTCGACGGCCATCCGGACGGCGAGGTCGGATTCGAGCACGGTCTCGCGGAACGCGTCCCGCGTCTCCTCGATCTCCATGGCCAGGCTGATCTCCTGCTCGCGGGTGAGCAGGGGGATCTCGCCCATCTGGGTGAGGTACATGCGGACCGGGTCGTCGACGCGCTCGGACGGTCCGTCCTCGTCCTCGCGATCGCGTTCGGCGTCGCGGCGTTTCGCCTCGGCCTCGTCGACGATCTCGATCCCCCGCTGATCGAGGACGACGAGGATCTCGTCGATCTCGTCCACCTCGACGGTCTCATCGGGCAGCGCGTCGTTGAGCTCCTCGTAGGTGAGGTACCCCTTCTCCTCGCCCTCGGCGATCAGGTCCCGCATGGCGCGCCCGAGGTCGGGCTGCCGGCGCGCGGCCTCGCTCTTCTTGCTGTCCGTCTTCCGTTTCGTCGAGCTGGTCTTGGCCATCAGGAAGCAAGCACCTCTCTTTGCAGGTTCAGATACTGGATGCTCAGTTCGTCGGCCCGGGTCTCGTCGCCCGACGCCCGGGCCCGGTTCAGTTCCTCCTCGA
>JAWODX010000193.1:0-3687 GCA_046483085.1 Planctomycetota bacterium | reverse complement strand
CGGCCAGGATGGCCGCGAGACCGCGGGCAAGATGCCCGCGACACACACAACCACATGCAAACAATATAGTGTCGCGCATCATATGTCCTGGAAGCACCCGGCGCCACACGAATTCGCCAGACAGGAAGCCCTTGACCATCTGCTGAGATATGCGAATGAGCACGTCCTATTGGTTCCTGTATGGATAATGGAACGCGGGGGACCCTTCTTGAACGAAGGTTCCCCCCGCACCCCCTCCAAGAACGTCTGTGGAAATGCGGCCTGCGGACCGCCTTTCCCCGGAGTTTTGAGGAAGAGGGGCCCGGGGAGAAAGCCGCTTTTTCAAAAGGGGTTTCTCCCCGGTGTTTCTTGGGCAGTACATGCTTCAACAGGTGGCGGGGGCGCCGCCGGGCTCTGCGGCGGCGCTCTTCCAGCGTCGGGTCCAGTCCTGCTCCCATCGGTTGTGGCGGCCGGCCCGGAAGTCGGGCGAGTCGTAGTGGGCGAAGTCGCGGCCGTCGGATTTCCGCCACCAGCGGTCGGCCCGCTCGGCGAGTTGCCGCCTGAGTTCCCGGTGCCGGTCGCCGGCCGCCAGGTTCCGAAGCTCGCCCGGATCCTCCGCCAGATCGTACAGCTCTTCCGTGTCGTCCGGGCCGTAATAGCGGACGTACTTGTGCCGCGGCGTGCGGATGCCGTAAAAGGGGTGCGTGCCCCAGTAGGCGGCGTAGTGCTCGAAGAAGACCGCCCGGTCGCGCTCGGGGGCGGGTTCGGTGCGGAACGGCAGCTCGGGGACGTCGGCCCGGCGGAACGACGGCGGCGCCGACACTCCCGCGAGTTCAAGAAGTGCGGCGGGGAGGTGCACGGACCCGACGAGGTCGGTCACCGTGCGCCGCGCCGGCTCAGTCCCGGCGGGCAGCTTCAGGACGCACGGGATCCGGTAGAGCTCGTCGTAGGGGAGCGTACCCTTCTTCCGGATTCCGTGGGCGCCCATCATGTCGCCGTGGTCGGCGAGGAAGAGGACCAGCGTGTCGTCCCAGATGCCCAGCCGGTCGAACGCGGCGACCACCCGCCCGAAGTGGGCGTCCATCGCGGCGATCATCGAGTAGTACCGGGCGACCATGTCGCGGACGTCGTCCTCGCCGCCCGCCCCGTGGCGGCCTTCCCCCACGTGCTGTTTCTGGTACGGCGGCTTGTCGGCGAAGTGCTCGTCGGCGTAGGTCTCGGGGAGCGGCATCTCGTCGGGCGGGAAGAGCTCGCGATAACTCTCTTCGTGGAAGAACGGCGGGTGCGGGAGGTTCGTCGAGAACGTGAAGAAGAGGGGCCGCCCGGCCGGCTCCCACCTGTCGAGGAATTCGACCGCCTCCTCGATGCTGACGTAGTTCCGGCGCAGCGTGTTCGGCACGTATCTGATCCCCAGGCGCTCGGCCTCGTCGTCGGGGACCGCCAGCCCGTCCTGCTCGAACGAGTCCTCGTAGCCCAGCTTCTCGAGCGGCACGTACAGGTGCGACTTGCCGAAGTAGGCCGTGTGGTAGCCGGCGTCGGCGAACGCGTGGCCGATCGTCCGGTGCTGCGGGCCAAGCGTCGCGTGCTGATGGCCGAACTGCTCGCCGGCGTTGGCCATCACCCCGCACTCGTGCGGATACCGGCCGGTCTGAAACGCCGCCCGGGCCGGGGCGCATTGGCCGTGGCAGGTGATCGCGTTCGAAAACCGCACCCCCTCACCGATGAGTCGGTCCAGGGTCGGCGTGTGCGCGATGCCGTCGACGGCGCCCATCCGCGAGTGCTGCATCTGGTCGCACATCAGGACGAGAACGTGGGGATGGGAACCTCTCGGACTCATCGCATCTCCTCAACGATGCAGTAGCCAGGCCACTAATGCTATCCCTCCTGGCCGGGCGAGTCAAACCAATATCCCGGGTGGTCAATGGCGACGGGAGCGGGTTCCGACGACGAAGCGCGGCGGCAAGTCCATCTGTTCCGCGCGGGAGTTTTTTCCCGGAACCCGAATTAAAACTTCAGGGCGCCTGCGATCTGTCCTATCATTGCGCGAGCCTTGTCGAGGTTGACCCGTGCGACCACTGATCTGCTACATCCTCATCGTCGCCGCCGCCGCCGTCGTTGGCATGTTCTTCGTCTGCCAACACAGCCGCCAGGTGACCATCGGGTACGAACTGAACCGACTGCGGCACGAGCGCAGCGGGCTCCTGGAGGAGCGCCGCAAGCTCAAGCTGCAGGTCGCAGAGGCATCGGAACACGACCAACTTGTCGAGGCGGCGCAGCAACACGGACTCATCCTCGAACCGCCCGACAGCGAAGAGCGGGTCCGCCGATGACAGCCGCCACGGCGCGCGAATGGGCGAAGCCGCTGATCAAGTACGTGATCTATACGGTGGTCACCGTCCTGGTCGTCGACTGCGCCCTCGCCTCCCGGCGCGAGACCGCCCGACTGCGCGGGGAGGCCCGGCGCCTTCGCGGCCGGATCGCCCGGATCCGCCGGCAGAACCACCGCCTCCAGAGGCTCCAGGAGGCCCTCCGCGAGGATCCGTTCGTCATCGAGCGGGTGTTGCGCGAGCACTACGGATACCGCCGATCCGACGAAGAGGGTCTCACCTTCGCCCGGTATCGCGACCATTGACGACCCGCCGCGTGAGGCTTTTTCGCCACACGGCCCGCCCGGTTTGTTGCGTTGGAGCAACGTGGTCGGAGCTCTCGGGCCCGGGCGCCAAAAGCCCCCCTGCCACAGCCACTTGGGGGCTGTTGCCTTACGTCGAGCAAGCGAACGCCGTCCGTTTTCCGCGGCCGGCCGGCACAGCGTTTGCACTGAATCAGCCCGTTGCCAGCGGAATCTTGCTCTGGGACGAGAGACGAACGGATCGGGCCGGCGCCGCGCCACGAAATCCGCCGTTGCCCCGCGCCCTTCAACGGTACCCTCAAGCCGGGCGGATGCCGGGCCCATAGCCGCCACAGCCAGCCCCCTTTACTTTCCGCCGATGATGCCGTAGTCTGCCGCCATTGAGACGGGCACGATGGGGGCGGCGTCCGGCTCCCCCTCGCGGGGCTGAGCGCGCATCGACAAGTTGCAGCGAATCGATCCGGACCGCCCGCAACCGAAGCACGGGAAGGTTGGCCGAAGGGTGGACTCCGCGCACGAAACCGGTTCCCCGGCCCGAGGCCCCGCGAGCCTGACGCTCGCCGCATTCGCCGCCGGCCTGATCGCGATCCTCGGCCAGTCGCTGATCGTCCGCGAACTGGTCATCGCCTTCCTCGGCAACGAGCTGGTCATCGGGGTGACGTTGGGCGCGTGGCTGTTCTGGACGGGGCTGGGCAGCACGACGCTCGGCCGGCTGAGCGAACATTCCCGGCGCCCCCGCGCCTGGCTCGGCGCCGAGCTCGTCCTGCTCGCCGTCTTCCTGCCCCTCTGCTTCATCGGCGCCGGAACGGCACGAACGCTCGTCGGACTGGAGAGCGGCGAGACGACCGTCGGCCCCATGCCGATCATCACCGCCTGCGTGACGATCCTGCTCCCCCTGTGCCTCGTGAACGGCGCCCTGTTCCCGGCCATCTGCCGGGCGCTGTCGGACTTGCTGGGGGGCGAGGCCGCCATCGCTCGCGCTTACACGTGGGAGGCGGTCGGCTCGGCGGTCGGCGGCATCCTGTTCAGCGCGTTCGTCATTCGATGGGCGCAGCCGACGGTCGCGGTCGCCGTGTGCT
>JAWODX010000173.1:0-10421 GCA_046483085.1 Planctomycetota bacterium | reverse complement strand
TATGAATCCTGTCCGGTCTTAAAAACAAAGTCTTTTTTAAAGTATCCATAAAACTTAAAGGCGTATCTTTGTACAAGCCGAACAATATATCCAAGGTTGTACCTTCAAAACCTAATTTTTTAATATTAGTCATCATTTCTTTAACATCTGGATGCGGACCTCCGCCGCCGGCGGCTTACCGCGTCGCAGTTCAACACCCTGCTCGTCCTCCGCGCCGCCGGGCCGGACGGCCTGCGGATGGGCGAGATCGGCGAGCGGCTGGTCGTCACCAAGTCGAACGTCACCGGCCTGGTCGACCGGCTCGAGCGCGACGGGCTGGTCCGCCGGGGCGCGCACGCCGACCGACGGGCCACCGTCGTCCGGCTCACCAAGGCCGGGGCCGGGCTGCTCGACCGGACGATCCCGAGCCACGTGGAGCTGATCTCGGAGCTGACCGACTGCCTGACGACGGCGGAGAAGAAGCAGCTCGTGCGCCTGCTCTCGAAGCTGCGCCGCGAGCTTCGCCGACGCCGAAAGGAGGAACGGTAATGCCCCGGGGCTGGCGCGGGCCGATGCGAACGACGGGCGGGCTGACCCGCACGTACGGGCTGCACCGGCACTTCAGCCGGGAGGACCGCGACGGGCGCCTGCCCGGGCTCCGGAGCGCGAGCTTGCGGCGCATCGCCCGCTACTTCCGGCCCTACTGGCGCTGGTGGGTGATCATCCTGCTGTGCGTCGGCGTGATGGCCGGGCTGAACGTGCTGCCGCCGATCTGCGTCGCCCGTATCATCGACGTCGCCATCCCGCAGGAAGACGAAGTGCTGCTGGCCCTGCTGGCCGGAGCGATGGTCGGCCTGGCCCTGGTCAGCGGCCTGATCAGCGTGCTGCAGCGGACCCTGACCACGCGGACCGGACAGAGCATCATGTTCGACCTGCGGAACGAGCTCTACCAACACCTGCAGCGGATGTCCCTCGGCTTCTACACCGCCACCCGCTCGGGCGAGATCGTCTCGCGGATCAACAACGACGTCAACGCGGTCCAGGGGGTCACGACGCGAACGCTCGTGGCCATCGCAAGCAACCTCGCCACGCTCGCCGCGACGTCGATCGCTCTCTTCTCGATGAACTGGCGGCTGGCCCTCGTGGCGATCGCAATCGTCCCCGCCTTCTACCTGCCGTCGCGCATTGTCGGCCGCATCCGGCGGCGCCTGTCCACCCGCACCCAGGAGAGCCAGGCGTCGCTGCTCGCGTTCATGAGCGAGCGGCTGCACGTGGGCGGCTCGATCCTCACCAAGATCTTCGGGCAGGAGGCGGCCGACGCCGAGACCTTCGCCGAGCGAAGCGCGGACGTCCGCGACCTGCGGGTCCGGCAGGCCGTCGTCGGCCGGTGGCTGTTCATGATCCTCAGCGTCTTCAGCGCGGTCGGCCCCGCGCTCATCTACTGGTATGGCGGGCTCGAGGTGATCAGGCAGGAGCTGACCACGGGGCTGCTCGTCGCGTTCGCCGCACTGCTCGGGCTCCTCTACCGCCCGCTGACCCAGCTCGCCACCGTGTACGTCGACATCCAGGCCTCGGTCGCCGTGTTCGAGCGGATCTTCGAGTATCTCGACCTCGCCCCCGACGTGAAGGACAAGCCCGACCGACGGGAACTGGAGCAGGTCCGCGGCCGCATCGCCTTCGAGGGCGTCGAGTTCGCCTACCCCACCCCGCTCGCCATCTTCACCGACGAAGAGGAGGAGGGCGAGGCGGACCGGCCGGAGCCGTTCGCCCTCCACGACGTGACCTTCACCATCGAGCCCGGCGAACAGGTGGCGCTCGTCGGGCCCAGCGGCGCCGGCAAGACCACCATCACCTACCTGGTCCCACGGTTCTACGACCCCGACCAGGGCCGCATCAGCCTCGACGGGCACGACCTCCGCCACCTCGACCAGGGGGCCCTCCGCCGCCACATGGCCATGGTCACGCAGGAGACGTTCCTCTTCCACGCCAGCATCCGCGAGAACCTGCTCTACGCCAACCCGGGCGCCCGCGAGGACGAACTGGTCGCCGCCTGCCGCGCCGCCCACATCCACGAGTTCGTCGAGACCCTGCCCGACCGGTACGAGACGGTCGTCGGCGAGCGCGGCTTCCGCCTCTCCGGCGGCGAGAAGCAGCGCGTCTCCATCGCCCGCGCCCTCCTGAAAGACCCCGACATCCTCATCCTGGACGAGGCGACGAGCAACCTCGACGCCACGTCCGAGTACCTGATCCAGCAGGCGCTCGAGACGCTGCTCCGCGGCCGCACGTCGCTCATCATCGCCCACCGGCTCTCCACCATCCTCAGCTCGGACAAGATCGTGGTCATGGACGAGGGGCGCGTGGTGGACATCGGGCGCCACGAGGAGCTGGTCGAGCGGGGGGGGCTGTATGCGACGCTGTTCCATCAGCAGTTCGGCAAGGTCCTCGACGCCGACGGCCGGTGACGGCGGGCCGGCGGCGCGAAGACGGGGTCATCGAAGGGACTCGAAATTTCCTGCACCCTTTCGGCGGTTCTGACGGACTGATGGGTGCCGACGGTCGACCGGGCATGGTGGCAGATTTGGACGACGAGACGTTTGAGAGGCTCGTGGCCGCGCATCAGGCCGAGCTCACCCGGTACCTGGTGTACCTCGGCGCCGAGCATGCCCTGGCGGAGGACCTTGTGCAGGAAACGTTCCTGACCGTGCTGGAGATCTCCGTGCCGCCCTTCTTCGGCGACCCGCGACGGCGGCGAGGCTGGCTCCGGGGGATCGCCCGGAACCTCTTTCTCCGCCAATGGGAGCGGTCGAGGCGGGAGCCCCTCCGGCTCGATCCGCAGGCGCTCGAACTCGCGGAAGACGCGTGGTCGCGCACGTTTGCGGGCGACGACGGGGCTGGATATCTGGCTGCCCTCCAGGCCTGCGCCGAGGAGGCCCCCGGCCGCAGCCGGCAGATTCTCGACCTCCGCTATCGGCAGCAGAAGTCGCGGGCCGACATGGCCGCCGCCCTGTCGATGACCGAGAACGGCGTGAAGTCGGCCCTGCGGCGGATCCGGGAGCGGCTTCGGGATTGCGTGCAGAGGCGCCTGGGGCGGGAGGGCCGATGACGCAGCGGACCGACTGGGACGACCGCATCGCGGACGTGTTCCTGGCCGAGGCGCTGGGCCGGAAGCCGCCGCCCGACCTGAGCGGGCGCATCCGCCGGAAAGTTGCATCGCGGCGGCGGGCGCGCCGAACCCGGCGGGCGCTGGTCGCCGCCGCGGCCGGCCTGGCGCTGGCGGGCGCCCTCTGGCTGGCCCGGCCCGACCGTCGTCCGCCGCCGTCCGTTGAGACCGAGCCCGCGGCGGCCACGTACCCCAAGCCCGCCGCGGCCGGATCCTACGCCGTGGCCGGCGAGGGGCCGGTCTGCCGGGGCGCCGCCCTGACCACCGACGAGGGCGAGGCGCACCTGTCCCTGGGCGGCTACGTCCGTGTGGCGATGCGCCCGCAGACGGCGGTGGTCCTCGCGGGCTCGGACAACGCCGAAGAGCTGGAGCTCGAGTACGGGGAGATCGAGTGTGATGTCGAGGAGGGCAAGGATCGGACCTTTTCTGTCCGGACCGAGTTGGGGACGGTCTCGGTCGCGGGCACCCGTTTTACCGTCCAATTGGAGCAGGAGGAGGATGGCATGAATGTCAAGTCGATGGTGGTGAAAGTCATGGTCGGGGCCGTGGTGGTGACCGCCCTGGGCGCGGACCCGGCGGTCGTCCACGCGGGCGAGCGGCGGGCCTGGCAACGTGATCGGGGCGGCAGGGACCGCGTCGGCATCGAGACGGTCGAGGACGCGGATACCCCGCTGGAGAAGGCCCGCGTGGCCTGCCGTCTCCTCGAACGAGCGCTCGAGTCGCAGCGGGAGCAGATCGAGAACGAGACCCTGCAGGACGCCGACGTCGCCGCCGCTCTGAAGGCCTGGCAGGACGCGACCCGGGCGTACACCGAGGCGCTGAACAACCACCCCGAATATCAGGACCTCAAGGCCGACCGCAAGGCGGCGCGGGAGGAGTTGCGGAAGCTGATGCGGGAAATGCGCGGGCGCGGGCGCGACGAATGGCGCAAGCGCCGGGACGAGTTTAACAAGCTGCGGACCCGCTCGACCGAACTCCGGGGCAAGATGACCAAGCTCGCCGACCGCGTGCCGAAGTTCGTCGAACTCAAGAAGAAGAAACAGGACACCCTCGAGCAGTTCCTCACCCAATACCAGGAGAAGCTGAAAGCCAACGAGAAGTACCAGGAACTGGGCGAGCGGCTCGAAGAGCTTGAAGCCTGGGAGGGAGAGATCGAAGACCGGAGGCGGGAAGAGCGACGCCGGCGGAGGCGCGAGCGGGCCGAAGAAGAATAGCGAATCGAGGACCGGGCGCGGTTCCGCCGGCGTACGTGACGGGCGGGCCGCAGCCGCCTCTGGCATAAGCCCGGGCGCGGCCCTGCCCCCGCCCCCGCAGGGTGGATACGATGTTCCTGCGCGTTTCCGAGATTTTTGCTGAATGCGCTTGCGCCGGGGGCCGGTTGGTGCTATAATCTCGTTTGGTGCGGTGGGGCATCACCCGCAAGCTGGCGGGTTCCCCCTATACCTTCCGGATTCCGCGTTAAGCGGTCCGCGAGTTTGCACGGGTGGCCCCATCCCCGAAAGTCCTGGCCACTCCCCCTGGGGCTTTCAAGGGGCCAAAGATGTCACCACCGCACCGCCCCCTCACGCCTTTCTCGTTATCCAATCGAGGGCCGTTGTCTGCATGCAAGCGTGAGCACGTGGCGGGCGGGCCGCGCCTCAGCCCATGACGACGCGGACGCGGTGCTCTTCCCCGTCGGCGAACACGGGCACCACGTTGCCGTCGAGCGGCTCGCCGTCGACCTCGATCTCCTTCACGCCGGTCTGGACGCCGTCCGGGTTTCTGACCTCGACGCGGCAGGTCGCGCCGCGGAACGGTCGGACGACTTCGTACTCGGGCCAGGAGGCCGGGATGCACGGGTCGACCCGGAGGCCGTCGTACCAGGGCCGCACGCCGAGGATGCGCTCGTAGAGGAGGAAGAACGTCCAGGCGGGCCAGGCGGTGTTGCCCGAGTAGGGCGAGGCGCCGAACCGGTGGGGGTCGGCCGGGCCGATGATGTATCGCCCGGCGGCGAACGGCTCGCCGAGGAATCGGTCGGGGTCCTTGTCGGGACCCGCGGGGCAGGCCTTGAGGTAGGACTCGACCGCCTCCTCGCCGCGCCCGAGGTGGCAGTCGGCGAGCATCTTGAACGCGACGCCGTGTGAGTAGATCGGCCCGTTCTCCGCCTGGCCGGGGTTCTTGCCCGAGACCTTGCCGATCCCGCGCCGGTAGCCCGTGTAGGCGGGACGGATCAGCACCGGGCCGAACTCCGTGTCGAGCTCGTTGTCGATCAGGTCGAGCAGGGCGTCGAGGCGCTCGCCCGTGGCGACGCCGCTGAAGATCGCCCATGTCTGCACGTTCAGGTGGACCTGTCCCTCCGCACTCTTGTGCGAGCCGACCGGGTCGCCGTCGTCGGTGATGGCGTAGAGATACCAGCCGCCGTCCCAGCCGTGCTCGTTGACGGCCTCGGTCAGTTCGTCGGCCCAGCCCTCGAGGCGATCGGCCTCCGTGTCGCGGTCGGCGTGCCGGGCGATCTCGGCGAGCGTGTTCATCGCGTAGACCGCGGCGATGGTCAGCCAGACCGACTGTCCGTTGCCCTCGGGCGCGACCTCGTCGAGCGAGTCGTTCCAGTCGCCCTCCCCGATCAGGCAGAGCCCGTTCGGCGCCCGCTCCTCGTGCAGCCGGCGCATGCCCGCGAGGGCGTGCTCGAAGACGCTGCCCTCGCCCTCGTCGAGGTAGGGGACGGAGACGTCGAGCAGGTCGGTGTCGCCGGTCTCCCGGACGTACGCGGAGAGGGTGAGCGGCGTCCAGGCGGGCGAGTCGCGATGCAGCCGGCCGTCGATCCGCCCGCTGACCGGGTTCCAGCCCCGCACGCACAGGCCGTTCCGGTACTGGCGCCGCAGCGTCTCCAGCAGCCAGTGGCGGGTGCATTCGGGCTCGAGCGGCGTGATGCCCATGGTGTCCTGCAGGATGTCGCGGAACCCGCGGTACGCGCCGCGTCCGTGCCGGGTGGTCAGCCGGTTCTGCCACTTCACCCAACTGTTCGCCATCAGGTCGACCGTGCGGTCCGGGGTGTTGCAGGTCAGCGTGGCCCGGACCCCTTCCCAGAGGCTCCTGACCGCGTCGAGCGCGGCGCGGGCGCCGTCGGGGGTGAGGTAGGTCGCCTTGAACGCGGGGACGCGGTCGCGGCAGCGGCTGACGCCGTCGGGCGCCTCGACGACGCCGGTGAGGACGCGGAAGGTCGCCTCGCCGCCGGGCTCGAGCTCGAACGTGCGCGAGAGCGCGCCGACCATGCGTTCGCCGCTGGCGGCGGAGCAGGTGCCGGCGCCGGCGGCGACTGCGACGGGCCGCTCGAGCCGACCGTACGTGCCGACGAACGCGTCGTACCGGGCGTCCCAGTCCTCCGGCTCGAAGTCCGCGGTCATGAACGCGTCGTACATGAACGGCGAGGTCGGGTTGGTCATCCGGGCCACGACGGCCTGGAGCTCGGCGTCATAGTTCGCGCGCGTGTAGGTCAGCGTGTCGGTGATCCCGGACGGCGCGGTGAGCAGCCACTGCTGATAGGGGAATGCCTTGATGCGGCGCGGGCGCCGGCTGCGGTTGCGGAGGGTGACCTGCCAGATCTCCACGGGGTCCTCGCGCGGGACGAAGAGGAGGAACTCGGTCTCGATCCCGTTCCGCCGGGCGGTGATGCGCGTATACCCCTGCGCGTGCTCACACCGGTATCCGGAGTAATCGGCGTCGTCGTGCATGGGGACGTTCGGCCAGGAGTCGCCGGTCTCCTCGTCGCGGAGGTAGACGAACTTGCCCGTCTGCGGGTCGGTGGGCACGTAGCCGACCATGTCGAGGTACGTGACGTGGACGCCGTCCGAGTCGCGGTAGAACGAATAGCCGAACCCGTTCTGCGACAGGTAGACCCCGTAGTCGTCGTTGTAGAGGACATTGATCCACGGCCGGGGCGTGTCGAAGCGGGTGATCACGAACGCGGAGCCGTCCTCGGTGAACTCGCCGTATTTCATCGTGGCGTCCTTTCGGAAGTCCTGGTCGGGGAGATGCTACCGGCCGGGCGGGGCGAGCGCAAGGGCGGCAGTGCGGGAGGCCTTTTTGACAGGATTAACAGGATGGACGGGATTGGGGCCCGTCCCGCAAGCGTTCAGCATAGTACAAGAGGAGGCGGTGCTTTCCCACAAATCAGGAAGGGCCCGATATCCTTCGTGCCCTTCGTGCTCTTCGTGGTGAGATATCGGGACGGCGGGCGGCGTCACTCCGCCGCGTCGGGCACGTCTTTCAGCGCGGTCGTCTCGGTCGCGTGGTAGCCGAGCTTGACGCTGACGATGCGGGCGTTGCCCGGGTCGGCGATGTAGAGCCGCCGGTCGGTATGCGTGGCGACGTACGGCGCGTGGAAGAGGGCGACCTCGTCGCCGCCGACCGAGCGGGGGTCGGCCGGCCCGCCTTCCTGGACGAGCGGAACCCCGTCGTCGACGTTCCCGTACTGCCCGACGCGCAGGATCAGGTTCCCCGCCTTGTCGAGTACGGCGATGCTGTAGTGCTGCATCTCGGGCGCGAACGACCGGGCGAAGTAGTCGAGCTTGAACCGCGCATTCCAGCAGGAGCAGCCGCCGCCGTTCCCCCCGCTGTACCCCACGCCGCCGTACGCCCACTCGGCGTCCACCAGCCAGGCCGGTCCCTGGGGGCCGCCGGCCATGTCGATGCGCCGGTCGGGATACTGGCTCTCCGGGAGGGGGATCTTGGCGCCTTTGCGGGTGAGGACGCGGCCGTGGCCCCCTGGGAACTTGAGCAGGGTCTCGGATTGGCGGTTGAAGTACGGGCCGCTGTCCAGGATCCGGGCGGCGGACGCCATGGCGTAGAAGTTGTCGTCCTTGTCGATCCCGATCCCGTAGAGGTCGGCGAGGCCGGGGACGATGTCCTCGCGGATGACCTTCCCGTGCTTGTCCCAGACGTGGAGCGTGGTCCCGCCCGCGCGGCCGTCGATGAGCCGGCCGGGAAAGAGCCGGGGGGTATAGGTCTCGCCCCGGTGGACATACTTGGCACGGGTGCGCACTTGGGTGCTGATGTTGAGTCCGCAGGCGACGACCAGATGCCCCTTCGCCGAGATGGCCATGCCGCCGTGGTGCCAGTTCCCGTTCGCCGGCATGAGCAGCCCGGCGGCCACCTTCGCCTTGCGCGTCCCGCTCATCCAGCCGTACCCGACCTTCCCCCGCTCCTGGCCGTAGTCCCACGGGACCTCGCGCCAGCTGTTCGGATCGTATCGGGCGAGGAAGTTGATCGTGCGGAGGTACGCGAGGCCATTCAGGTCGAAGCACATGTCCTCGGCGTTGAACGGGATCTGGATGCGGCGGACGCGCCCGGTCTCGGGGTCGAGCTCGTGGAGTTCGTGGAAGGACTTGCCGACCGCCTTGCCGTCCCCCTCGGCGACGTAGCAGCGGCCGTTCTTCGGATTGACGTAGAGCCGCTGGCGGTAGTAGATCGGCGCCTTGACGTGCGCCCCTTTTCGGTCTACATCGCGGTTGAAGTTGTGGACGACCTCGAATTCCTCGCCCCGCAGTTCCCGGACCTCGACGTTGCTGTGCTTGATCCGCCCGCGATTCAGCACGTTCGCCCCGGTCCACGGCTCGGCGATCCAGATCCGGATCGGGTCGCTCCAGGAGTCGAGCTCGACGGAGAACTCGACCGGGCAGCGGGCGCCCCAGCCGGTGGCGAACCGCCCCTGCGGCGCGATCGGGACCGCGCGGAGCTTTGTCGGCTTCTCGAACGGCCCGTACTCGACCATCATCCGCTTGACGTGCTTGTCCTCGTATTCGTTCCGCACCCACCACGAGAAAACGAACAGGTGCCCGGTTTGCCGGTGGATCTCGACGTGCGCCGGCCGGTACGCCTCGATCGTCTTCAGGTGCTTCCCGTTCGGATCATAGACCTGCACGCGGTCGTTCATGTAATCGGCCACGTACACCCGGCCCTGGTCGTCGACGTCGACCCCGGCGGGGACCTTGAAATGCTCGTTATCCGTGCCGGCCTTCTTGATATCGGCGACGCCCTTGAACACCTCCGGCTTCTCGTTCGTCTCCATGTCGAGCCGCATCACGACCGGCAGCGTCCGGATGTCGGTCAGCCTCTGGATGTCCTGCGTCGCACGGTGGGTCCGGCCGAAGTGGTAGCCGGTCAGGTAGAGCCACTTGCCCTTCGGGCCGAGGGCGACGCTGTAGGGCGAGACCTGCTGGGTATGGCGGCGGTGCTTGACCGCCAGAGACGTGCGCGGCCCGTGCAGCGGAAGCCCCGCGGTCGCGCCCTCCGTGCCCAGCCGGTTGAGGAACCGGTAGACCATGGCGATGCGCCCGGCGCGGACGTCGATCGCCCGGGCCGCCGCGCCGTACATGCCCCAGTGGGCCGTGCGGACGGGGACGGTCTCGCGCTCGATCTTGACGCCCTCGAAGATGCGCTTCAGGATGCCGCCGTTCGTCCCGCTCGACAGCATCGTGCACTGCAGGAAGTTCGTCTTCAGCGGCAGGGTCTTGCCGTCCTGCGGGAACGTGTGGCGGACGAGGCCGCGCGCCTCGTCCAGCTTCGGGCGCGGGAACGGATAGACGGTGCGCACGTAGTTCCCGTCACGATCATAGAGGATGACCGAGTCCATCGCCTGCCCGCCGTTGTAGACGTACACGCCCTCTTCGGCGGCGCCGAAGAGCGGGCGCGCCGGGCCGCCCCGCCGGCGCGGCACCCAGAAGAGGGTCCGCTCGAACCGCGGCTTCAGGCCCAGGGAGACGCGGACCGTCAGGGCCTCCTTGTCGTCGATGTACGTCCCCTCGTCGTTCTTCCCGTCCCAGACGATCGTCTGCTCCAGCGCGTCCCTCTTGAAGGGGGCGGGGGCGTTCGGGCCGAGCACCCCGCTGGCGAGGTGGCGCACGATCCGCCCGTTCTCGTCCTCGATCGCGACCGTCGCGTCGCACGGCCCCGCGGCCTTGAACCGGACGCTCACCCGGTCGCCGTCGCGGGTGACCGTCGGCTTCTCGGCGAACTCGAACGGTCCGGACCGCTTGATCTTGAACTCGTCGGGCACATCCGCGCCGTCCGATCCCCCCGCAAGAATCAGCGCCGCGAGCACCAGCAGGCCTTGGCAAAGGTGTCTTGTCATCATCAATCCTCGTTTTCTCGGACCAGCCTCTATGTGTATCGTATCGCGTCCCCGTCCGAAGTCCAGCGCGGGCGCGGCGCGCGAAGGATACCATTCGCCGAGAGGATGATCGCCTTTTCTCGGTAATCCGGCCCAGGCGGTCGTCTGCCTCGCGTCCCCCGGGAATCGAGAACC
>JAWODX010000134.1:0-18699 GCA_046483085.1 Planctomycetota bacterium | reverse complement strand
CGGCCAGGGTCGATGTTCCGAATGGGGGGGAATTGGGCCGGGAGCCACCCAGGCGTCGGCGCTCGGCCGAATCGTCGTCGTTCTCCTCCCCGTCGTCGTCCTCGGCGCTTCGCTCGAATCGAGGCCGCTGAGCACGAGTACGAGCAAGAGCAGGAGTACGAGCAAGAGCAAGAGCAGGAATATGGACAGCCCCGAGGCCCCCCCCCATTGCGGATATGCACTCGTTCGGCTGGGGTGGTGCTCAACGTTCGATCTGAGAAGCGGGGCGCGGTCCCGCCGGCCGGAGGATCAGGCCGGCGGCCCGCCGGCGTCCCCGCGGGAGGCGGCCTGGAGCCGGCTCACGGTCTCGGGGGTCAGGTCGATGGGGAGCGGGCGGGCGGCGGAGCCCGGATAGAGGCTGAGGTGCGAGAAGGGGATCTCGATCCCCTCCTGGTCGAACCGCTTCTTGATGTTGGTCAGGAGCTCGCTCTTCAGGGTGAGCCAGTCGTCCTGGACCGCCCAGATCACGAACAGGAGGTCGACGGACGAGGTGTTGAAGTTCCAGCAGAAGCAGAGCGGCTCGGGCTCTTCCAGCGCGAGCGGGTGCTGATGGGCGACGTCGAACAGGACCTGGCGGACGCGCTCGACGTCCTCCTTGTAGGCGACCCCGATCATCAGGTCGACGCGGCGGATGGGGAACCGGCTGTAGTTGATGACCTTTTCCTTGATGAACGTCTCGTTGGGGATCCGGACGAATCGGTTGTCGAACATGCGCATCTTGACGGAGAGGAGGTCGACGGAGAGGACCATGCCGAGGGTGTCGCCGATCTGGATCATGTTGCCGACCTTGAACGGTCGTTCGATGGAGAGGAAGATGCCGCTGATGACGTTGGAGAGGCTGGTCTGGGCGGCGAAGCCGACGGCGATGCCGGCGACGCCGGCGGCGGCGAGGATCGCCGTCAGCCTGACCCCCAGTTGCGCCAGCACGGTGAGGACGAGGATCACCCAGCCGGTATAGACGATGATCTTGCGGACGAGCGAGCCCCGCTCGGGGGTCCAGCGGCGGGAGGCCGCCCGGTCGGCCGTCCGGCCGAGCAGCCGGATGACCAGCCCGCCGATCAACACGACGAGGACGGCGGCGGCGATCGGGATCAGCTTCTCGGCGCTGAGGAGCGGCGTGCCGCCGCCGGTGCTCTCCTCGGCGGCCGCCAGACAGGTCCGCAGATCGGTCGCGTTCCAGGTCACGTTCGTCACCCCAATCTCACCTGGGCGGCGCCGGGCAGGGCCTGGACGAGGCCGATGGCGCGGGCGGCGAGGCCCGGCGTCGGCTCGGCCCGCGCCGGCGACAACTGGCGGGCGTCGGGCGCCTCGCGCGGCGGCCCCTTGCCCGGGTCGAGCCGCTGCGGCGCGCCGCCGCCCGAGTTGGTCACCTTGAGCTCGTTGGTCCACAGGCGCTCCTCGCCCTGGTAGACGGCCAGGCGCTCGGTCCCCATGCAGACCGTCTCCAGCGGGAGCTGCTCCTCGGCCGCGTTGCGGACGTCCATCGGGGTGACGACCACGTGCGGGGGAGCCGGGAGTCTCGCCGCCGAGCGTCGCGCCGCGGTCTCGGTCCAGTAGCAGAGCTCGCCCTCGAACAGCGAGCCGAACCACGTGTTGGAGAGGCGGACGGTGGGGATGTCGGCGAGGGTCGTCGGCTTCGGCTCGGTGTTCAGTTCGAGGCGGATGAAGACGGGGACGATGATGTAGATGCGGGCGGTGCCGCGGGGGAGCAGGGTGACCGGCTGGGCGGGCCGGACGACGACCGCGCGGTCGGGCAGGACGGGGCGGAGCCGGAGCGTGGCGTCGCCGGTCTCTCCGGCCCATCGCGACCATTCGACGTCTGCGGGCGGCTCGACGTTCCGGTCGGCGGCGATCGCCTCCTCGCCCTCGCCGCGCTGCTCGGCGACCCGCCATTCGGTCTCGGTCCGCCGGACCCACACGCCGAGCGGCCCGATCCGCCAGTGGAGGCAGTCGTCCGGCTCCAGCCGCGTTTCGTCCCACAGGGACGCGTTCGGCTCGTTCATGGGTGCGATCCCTCCGCGCGGAGCCACAGTATACCGCGCGCCGGTGGGTGGGTGCAAGGGCGCTCCGTCGGGAGGCATTTGCCATGTCCCCTGCTGCGATCACAAATTGTAGCCGAGGTCCATGACCTCGGCCCTTCTCCGGCCTCATGGAGGCCGGCTACAGTCACGCCAGCTTGATCACACCGGACATGGCAAATGCCTCGTCGGCCGCTTTGCACAAAATTTAGCTTGCATGTTCGCGGGAAGCATTTATACTCTACGAAGGTCAGGCGGCTTTGAGCCTGATCGAGGACTCCTGAACCTCCCGGCCTGAGAGTACCAAGCCATCGGGACCTTTCTGCGGAATTTCTTCTACAATCCATGGATGCTGATCGCGCTCCTGGCGATCGCCCTCCCCCTGATCATCGAGTGGCTGTTCCGGCGGCGGAAGCGACAGATCGACCTGCCGACGATCCGTTATCTGCTGCGCAACAAGGAGCAGCAGAAGGTGAAGCGGGAGGACCGGCTCCTGATCCTGCTCCGCATGCTCGTCCTGCTGCTCCTGGTGCTGGCGCTGACCCGCCCGCGGGTGCCGCAGGAGATCTTCCGCAAGCCGTCGCGGCGACACATCGTGGTGGCCGTCGACGGCTCCGCCAGCATGCAGCAAGAGGTCGGCGTGAGCACGGCGTTCGCCCGGGCGAAGAAACAGGCCGCCGCCATCCTTCGCGACGAGAAGACGACCGAGGGCGCCCACGCCACCGTCGTCTACATGGGGCGGGATCCGGAGAACCAGCTCGTGGCGACCGACGACCTGTACATGGCGGCGGCGAAGATCGAGGAGTGGCGCGCCGGATCCGGCATCGCGTCGATCGACCGGAACCTCGAGTGGATCAAGAAGGCGATCGAGACGCGGCGGGACGACCGGAAGAAGGCGATCGAAGCCCGGGCGAAGAAGGGCGAGTCCCTGGAAGGGGACGAGCTCGACGAGGAGACGGAAGTATACGTCTTCTCCGACTTCCAGAAGAAGACCTGGCCGAGCGACGACCCGGGCATCCGGGACGGTCTGAAGGGGCTCGCCCAGGACAGCGAGCTGTACCTCGTCGACGTCGGCAAGGCCCACGAGTTCAATTACATGGTGACCGACGTGCGGCCGGACGAGGACGCCGTCGCCGCCGGGTTCCCCGTCGCCTTCCAGGTGGCGGTCGACGTGCAGGCGGACCCCGGCTGGGAGCCGGCCGAGGGCGACGAGGCCGTCCTCGAGTTCATCGTCAACGGCGAGCAGAAGAAGCGGCGGACCCTCCCCCCGATCACCGAGCGCCGGTCGGACATCCGGTTCACCCACACCTTCCCCAGGGCCGGCGACTACGTCGTCCAGGTGGTGCTGGAGGGCGACGAGCACCGGGCCGACAACGACCGGCTCTACACCGTCCAGGTGCCGGAATCGCTGCCCGTGCTCATCCTCGACGAGACGTTCAACCCGCGGGACCCGGACAGCCTGGCGGCGGAGAGCGCGTTCCTGGCCCGGGCCATCGCCCCCCAGGAGCAGAAAGGCTACAAGCGGTTCTCCATCTTCTCCGCCCACGTCATCCACCCCTACCAACTGATCTACGAAAACCTCGACTTCGCCGTCCGCGAGGTCAAGGCCGAGGACCCCACCGAGGAGTCGCGGTACACGACCACAGGCTACGTAGCCGTGGCCGTCACGGGGTGCAGCGACCTGCGGCCCGACATGGTGGGTCGGCTGAAGCGGTACGTCGAAAACGGCGGGAAGGTCTGGTTCTTCCTCGGCGACCGGGTCCGGCCGGCCCATTACAACCGGATGCTCTACCGGGACCCGACGAAGAAGCCGGCGACCCCCGACGAAGAGGACCCGCTCGGCAACCAGAGCCTGCTGCCCTGCCGACTCGTCCGGACGACGGCCGCCGACGGAGCACTCCCCCTGTTCGCCAGCGCCACCGGCCGCATGGTCCCCTCCTTCGGCACCGGCCCCGCGCACCCGGACACCCGGCTGGACAAGCTGTGCAAGCTCGAGGTCCATCCGCGGGCCGAGGTGCTTCTGCGGGCCGGCACAGGGACCCCGGGCGCGGCGGAGGGCGAGCCGCTCCTCGTCCGCAAGGGATACGCCGGCCAGGGCGGCGAGGTCTGGCTGGTCAACATGAGTGCGGCCCCGCGCTGGACGGCGCTGCAGGCCCGGGCCGAGTTTCCCACCCTGGTCCAGGAGCTGCTGCGGGCGCTGGTCGGCCGGCCGAACGAGGCGGCGAACCTCGAGGTCGGCGAGACCTTCCGGCAACTGGTCTACGCCTCGGCCCAGCCGCTGCTGGTCTATCTGCCCGACGGCGAGACGACGGTCCGCGTCAAGCCGCCGCCTGTCCCGCCGGGGGCCGAGCCGGAGATCCCGTGGGAGATGACGTTTTCCGAGACCTATCAGCACGGTGTGTACCGGGTCGAACCCGGCCAGCACGAGCTGGCGCGGACCCGGTTCGTGGTGAACCAGGACACCGACGTGGAGAGCGACCTGACGCGCCACGAGCAGAGCGATATCCGGCGCGAGCTGGGCCTGGGCGAGACCTGGGCCGGGACGTGGCTGCCCCGGGGGACGGACGTCGCCGGCTACCTGGCGCGTCTGCACGGAGTGACCGAGCTGGCCCCCGGCCTGCTATGGATGTTGGTCGGCGGGCTGGCTCTTGAGTCGTACCTGGCCGCGCGGTTCGGCCGCCGCAGAGGAGGAGCCCAGGCGTGAGCGACTTCCGAATGCTGTCCGACCCGAACCTGCAGATCTTCCTGGCGGTCGTGGCCCTCGCCCTGTTCGGCTTCTACCGATTCATGTACGCGCGCGAGCGCCGGCACGCCCGGGAGCTGACCGCCGGGCAGACCTGGCTGCTGTGGGGGTTTCGCGGGCTGGTCGCCCTGCTGGCCCTGGCGGCCCTGGCCCGGCCGGCGACGCGGGAGGTCCGGGTGGAAGAGAGGCTCCCGGTCACCGCGATCCTCATCGACGCGTCCGACAGCATGAACCTGGCCACGCCGCGGGGCAACGACCTGGTGACCGATCTGGAGCGGGAGAGGCGGAAGACGAAGCCCGGCTTCCGGGCGAGCCGGTGGGAGTCGGCCCGGCTGGCCGTCGAGAAGCTGGTCGACGAGTTGTCGCTCAGCCAGCGGGTCCGCGTCTACGGGTTCGGCGATCGGCTGGACCTGGTGGCGGCGCCGCGGCACCGCGCGTCGAGGGAGGAACCGGCGCCGGGGGCCGACGAGCTGTTCCGGCGCGGGGACCTGCCGGTGACCGCCGGGGCGCCGTGCAGCCGCTGCGGCCAGGCGATCCACGACGTGCTCGAGCGCCTGGCCGGCGAGAAGATCGGCAGCCTGGTGTTGATCAGTGATTTCCAGGAGACGGGCCGCGTGTCGACGGACATCCCGCTCGAGCGCATGGTCGAGCGGCTCCGCGAGCGGAACAAGGAGTTCGAGGCGGAGGGCCGGGCCCCCATTCGCGTCCACACCCTCACCGAGGGCACCCGGTTCCCGCTGCCCGACATCCGCATCGACGAGGTGAGCGGGCCGATGGAGGCGAGCCTGGGCGACGTGCTCCAGTTCATCGTCACCATCACCAACGACTACCAGGACCGGTTCAAGACCCGGCTCTCGCTGGAGGAGAAGAGCCTCGAGCCGGACGCGCCGGCCCGGAAGAAGGAATATCAGCGGGTGGCGCTGAAAGAGGTCGAGCTGAGCCGCGGCCGCAACGTCATCACCGTCGCCACCATCCCGGGGATGACCGGGCGGTGCCGCTATCGGTTCCGCATCCCGCCCGACAAGCCGGCGGAGGGGGAGATCGACGAGCACCTCGAGCCGGAAGAGCAGAACAACTGGCGGGAGAAGACGGTCGAGATCCGCAAGCGGAGCCTCCGCGTCCTCCTCATCGCCGACCGGCCCTCGCGCGAATACTTCTACCTCGTGCCCGCCCTGCTTCGCGACCCGATCGTCAGGCTCTCCTGCTATCTGCAGTCGGCCGACGTCGACTACATCCACCAGGGCAACCAGACCATCGACGCCCTGCCCGAGACGACGGAGGAGTGGAGCCGGTACGACGTGGCCATCCTGTTCGACGTGGACCCGACGAAGATCAGCGTGCCGCAGCTCAACGGGCTGGACGCGATGGTACGGGACGGCGGCGGCCTGATGATCATCGCGGGCCGGAACAACGGCCTGGCGGACCTGATCCAGGTGCACGCGGTGCGGATCCGCGGGCTCCTGCCCATGGAGATCGACAAGAACGTGCACCCGAACTACGACAAGATCTACAAGCAGTCGTCGCCGGCGCGGCGGACCGATCGGGGCAGGGACCACTCGATCATGCTGGCCTCGACGATGCACAATGAGAACGAGAAGGTCTGGAGCCGGTTCCCCGAGTTCTTCTGGCACGCCCCCATCGTCCGCCCCAAGAGCGACACCGTCGTTCTCCTGGAGACGGGCGGCGCCCGGCACGACCCCCTGATGGGCGTCCGGATCTGCGGCGAAGGCACCGTCTTCTTCTCCGCCGTCGACGCCATGTGGCGGTGGCGTTACCCCTACGAGAGCTACGAGTACGACCGGTTCTGGATCCGGGTCATCCGCTACCTGGGCGAGGTGCGGCTGCACGGGGCGCGGACCCAGGTCGCCCTCGAAGTCGAGCCGCGGACGGTCAACCCGCACGAGGAGGTCCGCATCTATCTCAAGGTGCTCGACACGGCGATGATGAGCACCCTCCGGGGCGAGCAGGTCTACGCCCGCGTGTACGGGAAGGACCAGGACGTGCACATGGTGCGGCTGAAGCCGCCGCCCGAGGGGGGGACCGAATACCGCGGGACCTATCGCGCACGGGGCAAGGGCGAGATCACCTGCCAGGTGCGCAAGGTGCCCAGCGGCGCCGATACCGAACAGAAGGCCCTGTTCGACGTGAAGACCCACTTCGAGATCAAGGTCCAGCCGATCGAGCTGAAGAACACGGCCGCCAACGTGAAGGTGGCCCGGGCGCTCGCCGAGAGGACCGGCGGGGTCAACCTGAGCCACCGCGAGCGGCGGGCCGAGGATTTCGACCGCCTGATCGAGGGGGTGGACAAGAGCAAGAAGCAGATGATCACCCCCGTGACCCTGCAGCTCTGGGACACCGTCCCGTTCCTCGTCCTGTTCCTCGTCCTGATCTCCGGCGAATGGTCACTCCGAAAGTGGTGGGGACTGCTATGACACGTCACACGCTGCGACGGCTCGTCTTCTGTGCCGGCCTGGGGCTGGGCCTGGCTGCCCTGCTGGCGGCCCCGGCGATGGCCGGAGAGGAGGACACGGACGCGTACAAGAAGGCGAGGATGGCCGACGACGCCTACAGCATGCTCGGTCGTCGCGAGGCCGCCGCCGTCTCGCCCGGAAAGGACCCCGCCTTCCTCGTCCTCCCGAGGGCCACCGAGCGCAGCACCATGCCCGACAAGCTGCTCACCCCGCTCACCGAGCAGATGATCGAGCAGACGCTCACCTACCTGAGCAACCGACAGGACCCCGACGGCGGCTGGTCCGACACCCACTTCCAGTCGAACGCCGGGGTGACCGCGCTCGTCTGCCTGGCGTTCATGGCGGAGGGGAGCCGGCCGCGCATCGGCAAGTACGGCAAGCAGATCGACCGCGGGATGGAATTCCTGCTGAAGAACGTCGAGTCGAGCGGGGTGATCGCCGCCAAGGGCCGCTACAAGCACGGCCCGATGTACGGGCACATGTATTCGATGCTGGCGCTCCTCTACGCCTACGGCGACATGCCCTGGCGAGGCAAGACGCGCGACGTGATCGCCCGGGGCATCCAGGCGATCGCGCGCAGCCAGCGGCTCGACGGCGGCTGGCGCTACCAGTTCTCGCGCGAGGGCGCCGCCGACATGTCGGTCACCGCCAACGTGCTCTGGGTGATGCGGACGGCGAAGAAATGCGGGTTCACCGTCGACTCGAAGGCGATCGAAAAAGGCGTCCAGTTCATCCAGCAGTGCGCCCTGCCCGACGGCACGTTCCGCTACCGCGTCTGGGGCCTGGAGGCGTCGCCCAGTCTGGGCGGGACCGGGATCATCGCCCTCTGCAACCACGGCCGGATCGACCACCCGCTGATCATGCCCGCCCGCGACCGCATCGAGTACGACTACCGCCGCTATACCGTCAAGGACCTGACCGAGCGGCGCTACTATGCCTACGGCTGCTTCTACGCGAGCATCGCCATGTACATGTGCGGCGACCAGTACTGGGTCCCCTGGTATCGAAAGGCGACCGCGGTGCTGCGGGCGATGCAGCGAAAGGACGGCGAGATCCCCGACAAGGCCGGCAACACGGTATACACCACCGCCATGGCCGCCATGGTGCTGCAGGCGCCGTACGGGTATCTGCCGCTGTACGAGCGATGACGATGAACGACCGTTCTCCTGACCTCCGGCGCGAGGGGTAGGCGCATGAGTTTGGCCAGATTGGATCAGCTATGTAACCGGTTTCGGCGGAAGCTGCAAGGCCTGTCGGTCCAGGCGGGGATCGCGCGGGTCCTGCTGCTCGCCGTGGTGGTCATCGGCGGCTTGTTTTTCATCGACTGGTGGGCGCACCTGCCGTGGTTCTGGCGCCTGCTGGGTCTGCTCGGCCTGGTGGCCGGGCTGGTCGCCACGGTCCGGTGGACTCTCTACCTGCCGATGAAGCGGGGGTGGACGAACGAGCAGATTCTGTCGTACCTCGACTCGACGGCGCGGGAACGGCGGGGGATGCTGCTGGACCTGTACGAGCTGCTGCACAAGGAGGAGGTGCAGGAGCTGAAGAGCCCGGCGGGGCAGGAGCTGGCCGACAAGGCGGTGCGCGAGCTCGAGCCGGCGGCCCGGCAGGTGGACGTCGCCGGCTCGTTCCAGAAGAAGAAGGCGATGACGTGGGTGGCGGGCGCCGCGGCCGCCCTGGCCCTGTTCCTCGGGGTCGGGTTCGGGCTGCAGGCGTGGACCGGCGACAATTACCTGGGGATCGGATTCCGGCGGCTCTTCCTCCTCTCCAGCGTGCGGTGGCCGCACCAGACGACCATCGTGCTCGACAACCTCCCCGAGGAGGGCTACCGGGTCCCCCAGCGCGGAAACCTGACGGTCGAGGGGCACGTCGAGGGCGCTGTTCCCCCGGTCATCCTCGTCGAGTATCGCGGCGAAGAGGACACCGGCTGGCGCGAAGACCGGTTCCCCGTCGACGAGGACGGCGCGTTCGAGTACGAGTTCCCCGACGTGCGCGACCGGTTCACGTTCAGCATGGAGGGGGGCGACTACCGGACCCGCGAGTACGACGTGAGCATCAGCCTGCGGCCGTTCCTCGAGAAGATCGTCGCCGTCTACCAGCCGGTCCGCTATGCCCGGGTCCCCGGCCACGAGGAAGAGGACGGACGGATCAAGGGACTGGAAGGGCAGGCCGTCACCCTCACGTTCACCAGCTCGATGGACCTGGCGAGCGCGAAGTTCATCCAGCGGGCGGGCAACGACGTGATCGGGACGCCCCACGAGTGGACGTTCGGCGACGCCAACCGGAGGACGTTCCAGAAGCAGTTGACGCTCGACCGGTCCGGCTCGTACGAGATCAAGCTGAACGACGTCTACGGCGTGGGGCAGGCGCGGCCCGAGGTCTACGAGATCATCGTCGACCCCGACAACCCGCCGGAAGTCGAGATCACCTCGCCCGGCGAGAGCCTCGAACAGACGAAGCGGGCACGTGTCCCCGTCGCCTTTACCGCCATCGACGACTTCAACCTGGACAAGATCCAGGTGATGTACCAGTTCGAGGGCAGCAAGCCGGTCGAGCTGCCCGCCGAGATCACCGGCCAGATCCCCACCGGGCGTCGGGAACGGCAGTACCAGTTCGACTGGGACATTACCCGGACGAGGGACCCGCGCGACCCGCGCCTGGAGAAGCCGCTGCCGGAGGCGGGGACGATCACCTATTTCGTCCGGGTCAGCGACGGGAAGGCGGGCCGCGAACCCGTCGACTCGGCCAGGTACGGCATCAAGATCGTCACCCCGGCCGAGTTCCATCGCAAACTCTTCGAGCGCGCGTCCGAACGACTCCTCAACGAGGCCCGCATCGCCGAACGCAACCAGGTCCAGGCCTGGGTCGACGCCAAGGGCTGGCTCGGCGAGAAGAAAAAGGAGAAGGAGGGCGAGGACGGCGAAGAGAAGGAGGAGAAGGAGGAAAAGGAAGAGGGCGAGGAGATCCATCCGGGGGACCCGGCGAACCCGCTCTGGGCCAGCATGGTTCGGAAGCAGGATGCGGCCTCCCGGGGCGTCAAGGCGATCGACCGGGCCCTCGAATACCTCGTCAGGCAGTACCAGCGGAACGGGATGCAGAAAGAGTTCATGTCCGGCCGCGTCGCCAACATCAGCGAGTACGTGACCGCGCTCAGCAGCAGCCGGATCCCCAAGGTCCTGAGCGGGATCGAGAAGGCGAAGCCGGTCACCGACGTGGACATGCAGCCCGAGAACCTGGCCGGGCGCCGCCGCGGCCAACTGGGCGAGCTCGACCACTCGACCGGGTTCATCCGCGACCAGAAGATGGCCTGTCTCATCCTGCAGAGGCTGCTCCGCCGGCTCTACGACTGGCAGGACCTCCAGACCTCGAGCATCCAGGCCACCCACCTGCACGACACGCAGGAAGAGGTGATGGCCCGCACCCGCGAGGTCGCCCCCAAGTACATCGGAAAGAGCATCCTCGACCTGACCAACGAGGAGCAGGAGGAGCTGATCACCCTGGCCAAGCGCCAGCAGGCGGTGGCCGACGCCGAGAAGCACCTCGAAGGCCAGCTCGACTACATGATCGAGCGGGCCGAGTTCCAGAGGCGGCCCTCCATCCTCGGCCCGCTCAAGAGCGTGTTCAAGGTCCTGCGGGACAACCGCGTCCAGGACCGGCTCAAGGACGCCGCCCGCAAGATCGAGAACAACCAGTCGGACCAGATCGTCGACCACCAGAAGGGCGCGATCCTCTGGATGCGGGCCGTCCAGGGAGCGCTCATCGGCGCCGGCCGAAAGGTCGACGACCCCGGGCCCGGCTCGCTCGAGCTCACCATGGTCGTCGACGAGACGCGCTCGCTCGACCCCCAGCGCTTCCGCGAGATCTGGGAGAGACGGAAGGAGGCGGAGCCGGAGAACGGCGACGGCGAGGAGCCGAGCGACAGCGGCAGCGGCTATACCGAATTCCAGCCGATCGACCATGATCAGTTCTTCAAGAACCTCGGCGAGGGGGAGGAAGCGTTGTCCCAGGCGCTCCGGTTCAGTCTCGAGCGGCACGACGACGTGCTGGCCCGTACCCGGTTCCTCGGCGGCGACCGGAACCCCGACACCGACGAAGCCCCCGTCACCCGGGCCGACCTGCCCCGGTTCCGCCACCTCAGTCAGGGCGCCCTGCTCGAACGCCAGGACGTCGCCCTCACCAGCCTCGACGTCGCCCGGGACAAGGCGGAGGGGGAGAAGGCCGGGCTCGTCCTCGAGTTCATCGGCCTGGCGAAAGACGAGTTCGGCCAGTCGAAGCAACTGCTCGCCCAGAAAGCGCCCAACTACTCGACCTGCACGCAGCAGCTTCAGCGCGGCACCATCCGCCTGCTCCAGACGACCGTCGAGGACTTCCTGCCCTCCAAGCGGGCCGTCGTCGCCATGGTCGACGAGAACAAGAGGACCGCCGAGCCCGAGAAGGAAGGGGGCAAGGAGGCGGAGGAAGAGGCCGGGGGGCCGAGCAAGCGGCCGGGCTACGACGACAAGGGCCAGCCGTTCGTGCTCCGCGGCAAGAACCTCGATCTGGCGCACGAGATGATGCAGGACGTCCTGCCCGCGTTCGTCTACCAGGACCACGTGGCGCGGCAGCTCCGACGCTTCGTCGAAGAGGACCCCGCCGACAAGCTGCAGCAGACGTTCGAGGCGAAGAACCGGAAGCGGGCCGGCGGCCTCCAGGCCGACGTGAACGAGCGCATCGGCCGCATCTGCGAGCGGTACGAGAAGATCGAGGCCGCCGAACTGGACATGAAGAGACAGACCCGGCGCGGCGGCACCGTCACCGTGAACGACAAGGCCCCGGAAAAGGCGAAGGAGGCCGGCCTCGGACTCGTGATGGACCTGAAACCGGACGAGGGCACCTCGCCGGACTTCGGCATCGGCGACACGAGCAAGAAGCGCGACCCGGAGGAAGAGAAGGAGTTGGTCGACCGGCTGGAACGTCGGTCCGCCACCCTCGCCCGGGCCATCGGCAGCTTCCGGGTGTTGTTCGAGGAGGTCGTCACCATCCCCCGCGAAGTCCGGGAGGAGGACGTCGGGCCCCCGCCCATGAGCGAGAGGGAATGGGAGGAGATGACCGACCCGGAGAACATCCGGAAGCGCCTGGAAGCGAAGTCCGATCCGCTCCTGCCCGCCCGCCTGCGCGAGATCATGATCCGGCAGTTGGGCCAGCAGGACGGCCAGCCGTTCGAAAAACGGTTCCAGCGCCACGAGAAGTACCTCCCCTTGCTCCGCGCGTACTACAGCTCGTTCGTGTCCCCCGGGGCCGAGGAGGAGGAGCCCGGCACAGAGAAGGAAGGGGCCGCCGAGGCCGGCGGCCCGGAGGAGGCGCCTGAATGACGACCTGTGTTCCCCGCCTTTCCGCGAGAGCCGCCGCCGTCGCACTCGCCGCGCTCGTCGCGCTCGGCCCGGCCGCCGCGGTCCGAGCCGAAGAGATCTGGCTCTATGACAACTCCCGCGAGTACGGCCTGGTCCGTGGCGTCAGCGAGGACGGCAGCAGGCTCGTCGTCCTGCTGCCCACCGGCAAGGAGCGCCAGATCAAGCTGGAGGAGATCATCGCCATCCGGTTCCTCGGGCGCAACCCGCTCCTCGTCCAGGCCGGGACCCAGGAGTTCCGGTTCGTCAACGGCGGGACGCTCCGCGGCCAGATCATCAAGAGCCACCTGGGCGAGCAGCCGGAGAAGAAGCCGCGCGACTTCATCCGCACCCGCACGGCCAGCGCGGGCCTGGTCGACCTCGACTTCGCCCGGGTAAAAGGCTTCGTCGCGCTCCCGCTCGCCGGGTTCGTGGGCCGAAAGGCCGAGGAGCTGGTCGAGAGCCCCACCCCCGAGGACGGCAGCCGGTACCTCGACAGCGTGCTCGACAAGCGGGGCGGCGTCTACAACGGCCTGATCCGAAAGCTCGAACGGACCCAGTTCCACGTCTACCACGAGCAGTTGGTCAAGATGCTCAACATCAAGGCGCTCTACATCGCGGGGGTCCGGCTGGCGGACGCCGGCCGCGACCGGCACGCGCCGTGGGACGGCACCGTCCAGATGCGGATCAGCGCCCGGGACGGCAGCATCATCGAGGGGAAGCTGAATCGCATCCACCTCGGCAAGTGGTGCGTCAACCCGGTCTGGAACGCGAAGAAAACACTGCGGCTGGACCTGGACGAGGTCTCCCTCGTCCAGATCATGGGCGGCCGCGTCCAGTACCTCTCCCAACTCGTCCCCACCGAGGTGAAAGAACAGACCATCCTCGCCCCGCCGCAGCCGTATCGCATGGACCATAGCTGCCAGGGCGACGCGATCTCCATCGCCGGCAAGCGCTACCCCTGGGGCATCGGCGTCCACGCCGATTCCTCGCTCACCTTCGACCTGAAGAAGCGGTTCCACACGTTCAAGTCCGACGTGGGCATCGCCACCCGGATGGGCGAGCGGGGGAGCGTCGTGTTCAACGTGTACGGCGATGGGAAGCCGTTGAAGAGCAGCGGCGTGATCCGGGGCGGCGCGGTCAAGACGCTCAGCGTCCCCGTCAAGGGCGTCGAGGACCTGCGCCTGGAAGTGAAGAGCACCGACGACCTCGACCTGGGCGACGTCGCCAACTGGGGGTCGGCTCGGGTGATTCGATAGGAGGCACAGTCAACGTGAGCGACACGGACACGGGTGCGAGAAATGCCCTGCGGGCCGGCGACCGGGAGAAAGCCGAGCAGGAGCTGGCCACGCCGGAAGAGTTCTACGAGACGTTCCACCGGGTGCGCGAGGAACTCGCCCGGGTGGTCGTCGGCCAGGACCGGACGGTCGAGCACCTGCTGGTGGCGGTCCTCGCCGACGGCCACGTGCTCCTCTCCGGCACCCCCGGCCTGGGCCGGACGTTGATCGTGAAGACCCTCGCCCACATCCTCGGGCTCGAATACCGCCGGCTCCAGTTCACCCCCGACCTCCTCCCGACCGACATCATCGGGACCGAGATCCTGGAGAGCCGCCTGGCCACCGGCGAGCGCTCGTTCCGGTTCTTCAAGGGGCCCGTCTTCGCCAACATGGTCCTCGCCGACGAGATCAACCGCAGCCCCGTCCGCACCCAGGCCGCCCTGCTCGAAGTCATGCAGGAGCGGCAGGTCTCCATCGGCGGCCAGACCTACTTCCTCCCCCGCCCCTACAACCTCGTCGCCACCCTGAACACCCTGGACACCGACGGGACCTGGCACCTCGGCGAGGCCCAGACCGACCGGTTCATGTTCTCCATCGAGCAGGAGTACCCCGCCTACGGCGAAGAAAAGCAGATGGTCCGCTTCACCACCGGCAGCTACGCCCCCGGGGCCGACTGTGTCACCGGCCCCGAGCAGATCCTCCGCATGCAGGCCCTGGCCAAGCGGGTCCCGGTCGTCCGCTCGGTCCGCGATTTTGCCCTGGCCATCGTCCGGGCCAGCCGGCCGGGGGAGCCGGAAGCGGTGGAGACCGCCGATCGGAGCGTGCGGCTGGGCGCCTCGCCCCGCGCCGCCCAGGCCCTCTTGCGGGGCGGCAAGGTGACCGCGCTGGCCCGCGGCCGGACCCACGTGACGCGCGAAGACATCATCAGCGTCGCCCGCCCGTCGCTCGCCCATCGGCTGCTGCTCGATTTCCGCGCCGAGGCCGAGGGCCGGACCTACGGCGACGTTCTCGATTCATTGATTGCAAGGGCGGAGGAGAACGCATTGCCCACCATGTCGAGGTGGACGCGGGACCTCCTCAAAGTTTCGGAAGGAGAAGCAGGGAATGAGTGACGACATCGAATTTGAACTGCCGGAAGAGAAGCAATGGACGGACGAGGAGCTGGCGAAGATCGAGAACCTGCGGGAGGCCCGCGACAAGATCATGGGCCAGATCCGAAAGGCGATCGTCGGCCTCGACGAAGTCGTCCGGCTGACCATGATCGGGCTCTTCTCCCAGGGCCACTGCCTGCTGATGGGCGTGCCCGGGCTGGGGAAGACCCTGCTCGTCCGGTCGCTGGCCGCCAGCCTCTCGCTCAAGTTCCGCCGCGTCCAGTTCACCCCCGACCTCATGCCGTCCGACATCACCGGGACCGAGGTCATCCAGGAGAACAAGGCGACGGGCGAGCGCCAGTTCCGCTTCCTCGAAGGCCCCGTCTTCACCAACGTGCTCCTCGCCGACGAGATCAACCGGACCCCGCCCAAGACCCAGGCCGCCCTGCTCGAAGGCATGCAGGAGCGCCAGGTCACCGTCGGCGGCGTCCGGCGCGACCTCAGCCGGCCCTTCTTCGTCCTCGCCACCCAGAACCCCATCGAGCAGGAAGGGACCTACCCGCTGCCCGAGGCCCAGATGGACCGGTTCATGTTCCAGATCAACGTGAGCTACCCCAGCGAGCTGGAAGAGAAGAAGATCCTCGCCATGACCACGGCCGGGTATGAGCCGGACATCGAGCCGGTGCTCACCCACGAGGACATCCTCGAGCTCCAGAAGCTCGTCCGCCGGGTCAAGATCAGCGAGGAAGTCATCGACTTCATCCTCCGCCTGGTCCGGGCCACCCGCAGCTCCGAGCAGGAGGCGCCCGACTTCATCAAGAAATGGGTCACCTGGGGCGCCAGCCCGCGGGCCAGCCAGAACCTGGTCATCGGCGGCAAGTCCTCGGCCATTCTCGACGGCCGCAACGAGGTCAACATCGACGACGTCCTCTCCGTCGCCCACCCGGTCCTCGTGCACCGCATCCTGCCCAACTTCGCCGCCGAAGCCGAACGGGTGACCTCCACGACCATCGTCGACGAGCTCCTGAAGGTGGTGAGCTGAGATGCCAGACTATTTCGATCCGCAGGTCATCGGCCGCATCAAGAACCTGGAGCTGCGCAGCCTGCGGCTGGTGGAGAGCCACTTCACCGGCATGCACAAGAGCCGGCTCCTCGGCATCAGCACCGAGTTCGCCCAGCACAGGCAGTATGTGCCCGGCGACGACGTCAAACACCTCGACTGGAAGGTCTTCGCCAAGACCGACCGGTTCTACGTCAAGCAGTACGAAGCCGAAACCAACATGCCCGTCACCTTCCTCGTCGACACCAGCAACTCCATGTTCTTCAAGAGCGAGGAAGCGGCGATGAGCAAGTTCGACTACGCCGCCACCCTCCTGGCCGCTCTCGCCTACATGCTCATCCAGCAGAAAGACACCTTCGGCCTCATGCTCTTCGACAAGACCGTCAACGAGGTCGTCCGGGCGCGCGGCTCCGGCACCCACTTCCGCAACTGTCTCAACGTGCTCGAAGGGGCCAAGCCCAGCGGCCAGACGTCGCTCTACGACGCCATGTTCGCCATGACCAGCCAGTTGAAACAGCGGGGCCTCGTCGTCATCGTCAGCGACTTCATCGACGACACCGACCGGCTGAGCCTCGCCCTCGGCCAGCTCAGCTTCACCGGCCAGGACGTCATCCTGTTCCACGTCGAAGACCCCGTCGAGCGCGACTTCCCCTTCTCCGGACAGACCATCTTCCTCGGCCTCGAGGACGAGGGCAAGATGCTCTGCGAGCCGCGCGACCTCAGAAACGCCTACCTCGAAGAGCGCGAGCGACACCTCGAGGCGATCCGCCAGGCCGCCCTCAGCTTTGGCTACGATGTCGAAGAACTGCACACCGACGACCGGATGGACGCCCCCCTCGCCGGGTTCCTCTCGCTCCGACTCGCCCGGCGAAAGGTCCGCTAGGCGGCCCGCCGCCGGCCGCCGCAGCATCCCGGCCCGCGTCCCCCTCGGCCTGGCCGCGCTCCTCGCGGCCCTGTCCGGCTGCCTCCAGATCGACACCCACATCAAACTCTACGAGGACGGCAGCGCCACCGTCACCGAAAAGCTGCGCTTCTCGAAGCGACTGCTCGACCTCGAAGCGAAGCAGGCCGCCGACCTCCGGCTCAGCTCCCTGCTCACCAGGAAGGCCGCCCTCGACCGCATGAAGCACATGGGGAAGGGCATCGAACTGGTGAGCCACAAAATCCATGACGTCGAGAAAGGCGCCCGCGAGTCGCTCGCCGTCTTCCGCATCGCCGACCTGAACGACTTCCGGTACGTCTCCCCCTTCCTCGCCTACGTCGACTACCCGAAGAACAACGTCATTCGGGCGAAGCTCTATCCGCTGTACAAGAGCGAGAACTACGTCGGGGTGGCCGGGCAGATGGCCGTCGTGTTCTGGCCGCTCCGGCCTGCTCGACTTCTATCCTGAATGAATAAGGATTCTCGTAGGTGAAACTGTAAGAGCTACTATTTTTCATGTCAATTGCTTTGTTCTCAATCAAGTCAACAAGAAGGAACGAACAACCTTCTGATAGCTTATCCTTATCCCACACAATTACGGAGGAAGTTGGTTCCTCAAGGCCTCCCATATCCACCATAAGCGAGTAATTCAAAGAATCAGCGGGTCTTGTATAGCTCTTATTTAAGGGATCGTGGGTTTCACCATTAGTGCTGACAAAGTAAGCAGAAACCTCACCAACTACTGTTGGGTGGGCAGGTTCTTCCTCATCACACCAGGGATCATAACCATCAGTGGCGTCCTCTGCAACCCCAAAAGCAGCTCCATCAGAGGAACCTTCATTTGACACTGAGAGTGGATAGCTCCACAGAACTTTCTCTTTTACAGTCACGTTAGCAGTGCCTGTTGCAGTGTCACTATTGTTGTCCGTAACTTTTAAACTTACAGTATAATCTCCTTCAGTACTCCAATTATGGGCGACTGTTGCCCCCTTAGCATCATCGTACAGTCCGTCGTTATCCAGATCCCACATATAGCTTACAATATATCCATCTGGGTCGTGAGATGATGAATTGAGGACTACGGTTTCACCTACAGACGGTTTTAACGGCGTGAACGTGAAATTTGCCACTGGTGGCTGGTTTGCAGTTACGTAGTTATCAGATGGTTGCATCAATGGATGGTAATCTTTATCCGAATCTATGCTGTAGGAGGTGTCACCAATCCCATCTCCACTTGAATCTGTGCCATTATAATCGCTCCAGTAGTTCCCCATGAAACTCGTGTATTCAGTGCCATTGTAACTGTAATCTATCTTCTCTGTCGAATTCCAGGGATTTGATGAGTTATAACTCTCAGCATTATCTGTGTTATTGAAGCTGTTGAGATAGATAACATTGTGTGATGAATTCTCCAAATAGATACCGGTATCATTGTTACCAGTGATGTTATTTCTTTTGATGGTGTTGCCAGTTGAGTTTTCCATTGCAATTCCATCACCCCACCAGCTTTCTTTCATTGCGTTGTCCAATATAAGGTTCTCATTACCGTGAATTTGTAATGCTCCCCCATTATACGATAAATTGTTATTTATGAGGACGCTGTTGGAACCAGATAACATAATACCAGGTTCAGGATTATAACAGATACTATTATTTAGAACTACACTATTGGACCCTAAAGCCACACCCCATCCACCAAAGTTCAATACCGTATT
>JAWODX010000121.1:0-6088 GCA_046483085.1 Planctomycetota bacterium | reverse complement strand
AGTCCGACTTCAAGTGGCCGTGGAAGCAGGGGCTGACCAGGCGGCACGAGTCGGCCGCCCGGCCGTCCGTCTCGTGTCGTGCGGCGGGTCTGTCGGCGCCCTCTGCGGCGGAGCCGCTCACGGTTTTGGAATTCGGGCCGTCTGTTCGGCGTGGTACTTGAGCCGCAGGACGACCAGCCGTTCGCCCCAGTCGTCGAAGCACAGGTAGTTATCGGTCCCGCTGATGAATCGGGGGAGGGTCAATCCGACGCCGTCGCCGCCGACCGGGATCCTGCTCTTCGGGCCGCTGGCGCTGTCGAAGTTGCCGTACCGCCCGATGTGCATGATGAGGTTCCCGGCGGTGTCGAGCACGCCGATGGCGTGGCGGTAGGCCTCGGGGAGGAACGTGCGCTTGTACCAGTCGAGATGGAACCGCATCGAGGGGCAGGTGCAGCCGCCGGCGGAGAGCGGGGACGCGCCGGCGAAGGTCCATTCCGCACCGACGATCCACGCCCCGCCTTTCAGCGAGGGCGCCCCGAACGGGTTGCAGCCGACCACGTCCACCGGCCGGTCCGGGACCGGGTCCAACGGCACCCTGGCGTTCTTGTACAGGAACCGCACTTTGGTCGGTTTGCCCTTGACGAGCGTGCCGGTGAAGGGGTGGCGGTTGTACCTGGAGATGAGTTCATCGGTCCCGGCGTTGCGGCCGCGGCCGAAGAGGAACGGCTTGCCGTCGACCATTTTCGCTTTCAGCACGACGAAGTAGATGTATCCGTCCTCGTCGATCTGGACGCCGGCCATGGTGCCGCCGGCGATCACGGCGCATTCCTCGCGGAGCTCGCCGGTGGACTCGTAGGTCCAGACGGTGGCGCCGGCGAGCGGGGTGCCCGGACGCCTTCGGATGAAGTAGACTTGCTCTCCCCGCTTCTGCATCTGTTTGATCGCGCGGAGGAAGTCGGGGTAGCGGCTGGGGCCGGAGAGCTCGCCGGTGACGTCGCGCCGCTTGCGGCCCGCCGCGGCGAGCGACCAGCCGGTCTCTTCCATCTTCGGCACCCAGTAGATGTTGCTCTGCACGGCGATGTTGCCCTGCATGTCCACGCCGAACCCGTCCTGGAAATACTTCGCGCCGGGCTGATCCTTGACGGGGATGCCGCCGGCCCAGCCGCGCCGGTGCTCGCGGCCCAGGGCGATCCCGTAGTTGTACGGGACCTCCCGGTACACGGTCACTCCCCGGTGGACGCGGCCGACCGGGCCCTTGTAGGGAGACGGCTGGTCGGGGTCGAGGCGTCCGACGCCCGGCATGTAGAAGCCGGGGTCGAGGTGGCAGTGGAGGTAGCCGCGCCGGTCGAACGCGATGTCGTTCACGGCCCCGGGGAACCGGAGCACGCGGATGCGCCGCCCTGTCTTGAGGTCGAACACGTGGACATTCTTGCGGAAGATCCCGTAGTAGGCGTGCTCGCGGACGGGGTCGCAGACCACGTGATCGAAGACCTTGCCGCTCCACCGGCCCATGTAGTTCGGGCCGGCCTCCTTCCGAGCCTGTTCGTCGAAGTCGAGGAGTTCCTTGAACCCGTTTCCGGTATCCTCCAGCACGATGACGCTGGGGCCGCGGTCCCGGTAGAGCGACACGATGGTGGAGCCCTGTCGGTGGATGCCGCCGCCGATCCAGATGCGCGGCCTCGGCGCCCAGGAGTCGAGCGCCATCGAGCTCGTCCGAATGCCGTCCCGGTGAAAGACCTCGGCGGGGCGGTCGAGGGACCGCAGCTTGGAGAGCCGATCGGCGGACTTGCCCTTGACGCGGCCCTTGTGCTGCACGTAGATCGCGCCGGTCTGCTTGTGAACGCACACGAGCTCGGGCCGGTCGATCGGGATGGTCTTCAGGTACTTGCTGGCCGGCGAGAAGACCTGGATGCGGTTGTTGTACGTGTCGGCCACGTAGATGCGGCCGGCGGCGTCGGTGTCGATCCCGCGGGGGTTGTTGAACCCGTCATTGCCGCTGCCCGGCTCGAAGCGGACACGCTTCCCCTTCTTCGAGGATTTTCCGATGAACGGCAGGGCGGGGTCGTCGCCGTCGGCCGAGCAGCGGAGGACGGCCGGTGCGTTGCCGCGCCGGCTCTTGATGCCGACCATGTACAGCCATTTCCCGTCGGGCGACGCGGCGAACCGGGGCCAGAGGTGCTCGAAGCCGCGGGACGGCCCGCCGGGCCTCCACGGGAAGAACGGGCGGCCCCGGAGCCCTTTCACGTCGGTCGAGCCGTCGGTGTAGAGGTGGTGGAGCCGCGACGGCTCGTTCCCCGCTCGGTGCCCGGGGCCGCTGTTGCAGAAGAAGATGCGGCCGTTCACCACGACCGGCTGGACGTCGGCGACGCTCTTGTGGCCGAGCCCCGGGATGACGTTCCCGTCGTAGCCCATGTCCCGCATGATCTCCGGCCCGTGGTGGGTGGTCCGGCCCGGTGCGAACTCGATGAGGGTGCGTCCGCCGAGTTTTTCGACCGGCAGATTCGCGGGGGGCGGGGCCAGCGTGGCGAGGTATTTCCCATCGTGGCCGAACTTGCGCAGATGGACCTGGTTGTGCGCACCCTCGCCGCGGGTGAAGACGTAGGCGCCGTCCGGGTCGGTCGCGATCCCCAGCACGAACCCGGGGATGTTGTACGGGCTGGTGCCGCCGAGGCGCTTGTCGAACTCCGCCTTCAGCCCGAGCCGCACCCGGACATGCAGCTTCCCGGGATGCTTGGGATAGCGCTCCAGGTCGTCCTTTCCGTTCCAGGTCAGCGTCTGCGAGAGCGAGTCCTTCTGGAACGGCGGGGGCGCGTTCTTGCCGAGCACCCCGCTGCCGAGGTGCCGAACCACCCTTCCTTTCTCGTCGATGATCCCCACGGTCACGTCGCAGTAGCCCTCGACGGCGAACGTGATCTCGTACTGATCCTTGCCGACCACCTGGACGCTCGGCTTCCGGGTGAACTCGAACACGTCCTCGCGCGCGGTGCACGGCGGGGAGTATGGCTCCCACCACGCCTGTCCCGCCGTAGCGCCGCCCGCACGGGACGAAGGGGGGGCCTGCGCCGCCGCAATGCAGCAGCAGGCCACGGCGAACACAGCGGCCAGAGTCGTTTTCATCTTACGGGCCATTTTCATTCATCATCATGATGGTCGGGGTGCCTTTGCCGTTTTTCAATCGGCGCCGTTCTCCTGGCATGGTAATTCAGTTTCAGGACGACGATCCGTTCGCACCAATCGGTGAAGACGAGGCGGTCGTCGGTCCCGGAGATGAAACGGGGCTGGATCATGGCGATGTGGTCGCCGCCGACCGGGATTCGGCTGGCGGCGCCGCGCCCGCTGTCGTAGTTGCCGTACCGCCCGATGTGCAGGATCAGGTTCCCGTTCGTGTCGAGCACCCCGATCGAGTGGCGGTGGGCTTCGGGGACGTACGACCGCTTGTACCAGTCGAGATGCAGCCGCTGGGTGGGGCAGGAGCATCCGCTCCGGACGACGGGGGAGGCGCCGGCGTAGAGCCAGGCGGCGCCGTCGACCCATACCTTCGAGGAATCGCCGGAGCCGGTCAGCAGATGGGGCGGCCGCTCGGGCGCCCGGTCGAGCGGGACAGCGGCCCGCTGCAGAAGGGCGGTACACTCGCGTCCGGGGATCGTGCGAATGAGCGTGCCGGTGAAGGGAGTGCGGTTCCTCTTGTCTTCCGGCGCCCCGAATGTCCCGCCCTTGCCGCGCAGGAATGCAGCGCCGTTCAGGGCGCGCGGCCGGTTGTTGACGAAGTAGAGTGCGCGGTCTTCGTCGATGCGGACGCCGTTGATCAGGCCGCCCATGATCGCGGCGGGCCTCGTCTCCATCTCGCCGTTCACGTCGAAGGTCCACACGGTGGCGCCGCAGAGCGGGACGCCCGGCCGGCGGCGGATGAAGTACACCGTCTCGCCGCGCTTCTGCTTCTCGCGGATCGAGCGCATATACTTCTCGTAGGAGTAGTCGCCGGTCTGCGGCTCCTCCCGCCGGCCCTTCTCGTCCATGCCCGACACGACCAGGCGGAACCCGGTGTCCTCCATCTTGGGTACGTAGTAGATGTTCGACTCGATGGCGACGGCTCCCTGCATGTTGACCCCGATGCCGTCCTGGAAGAACTTCGCGCCGGGCTGATCGCGAACGGGCAGCACCCCGAGCCACTTCCTGCCGTGCCGGCCCTGTTTCTGGATGCCGTGGTCGTAGGGCATCTCGGGGTAGAAGATGACCGGATTGCCGCGCCGGTCCTTCTTCATCCGGGCCTGGGCCGGGTCCACCCGGCCGACTCCGGGGGTGAAGAAGCCCGGGTTGAAATGGACGTGCATGCGGCCGTGCTTGTCGAAGGCGAAGTCGTCGAACGTCCCCGCGTTGATCGCGAACCGGCCGACGATCTCGCCCGTCCGCAGGTCGAAGATCGTGTTCTCGTAGTAGACCTGCTCGCGGGTCGGGTCGCAGACGAGCTTGCCGCCGATGCCCGAGCCGCCCTGCTCGCCGCCGCCCCAGCGGCCCATGCAGCTTTCACCGGCGGCCCGGCGCGCCCGCCGGTCGAAGTCCAGGACGAGCGCCACCTCCTTGCCCCGTTCCTCGAAGACGCGTACGCTCGGCCCGCCGCCCCGGATCTCCCAGTTCCCGCCCTCGCTCACCCGTCCACCGCCCATCCAGAACCGCGGCCTGGCCGACCAGTGGTCGAGCGCGAAACACGAGTACGTCCCCATCTTCGTCCGGTAGACGACCTCGGGCTTCGCGAACGAGGCGAGCTTGGTCAAGAAGGTGGCGCTCTCGCCCTGCTCGCGCCCGACGTGGAGAACGTAGATCGCGCCGGTCCTGCGGTGCACGCGGACGAGATACGGGCGGTCGATCCGGATCGTCTTCAGATGCCGGGCCTTCGGGTCGAAGACCTGGATCCGGTTGTTCGCCCGGTCGCACACGAACAGCCGTCCCTCGGGGTCGCAGTCGATGCCACAGGGATGAGCGAACGACCGGTTGTCCGACCCCGGCTTCCGCAGCGTGCCGACGAACGGCTCGGCCTTTTCGGCCCCGGACGTCGCCCGCCGCCAGACGACGAAGAAGGCGGTACGGCGATCGGTCTCCGCGGGATCGGACAGGTAGATCGTCTTGCCGTCGGGCGAGGCGGCCAGCCGCGCCGACTGGTGCGGCAGGCTCCGGTGCCCCCTCTTCTGCCCCAGCATCAGCAGCCCCCGCAGGCCCCGGACGTCGGTCGACCCGTCGGTGTGGATGTAGTGCAGCAGCGACCGCGGCGTCCCCCGGATGGCCCCGGGATTCGCGAACCAGATGCGGTCGCCGATGATGACCGGCTGGTTGTTCATGGCGCTGCCCCGGCCGCCGGACACGCCCTGCGGAAACCAGTATCCCCGGACCGCGACCGACTGGTAGAGGTCGGGGCCGTGGAGCGCGAACTTGCCCGGCTCGTATTCCACGTAGCTCATCCCGCCGAGCTTCTCGTGCGGCATGGTGGCCGGCGGCGGGAAGAGCTGGCCGAGGTACCCCCCGTCCCGGTCGAACTTGCGCACGTGGATCTGACCGTTCGAGTTCCCCTTCGCGAACACGTACGCCGCGTCCCGGTCGACGGCAATGCCCCAGACGTAGCCGAACAGGTTGTACGGACCGCCGTCGCCCAGGAGCCGCTCGAACTCCGGCTCCAGCCCCAGCATCACGCGCACACACAGCTTCCCCGGCTCCCTCACGTACCTGTCCAGATCGCTCTTCCCGTCCCAGACGAGGGTCTGCTTGAGCGAGTCCTTCTGAAACGGCGGGGGCGCGTTCTTGCCGAGCACCCCGCTGCCGAGGTGCCGAACCACCCTTCCTTTCTCGTCGATGATCCCCACGGTCACGTCGCAGTGGCCCTTGACGGCAAACGTGATCTCGTACTGATCCTTGCCGACCACCTGGACGCTCGGCTTCCGGGTGAACTCGAACACGTCCTCGCGCTCGGTGCACGGCGGGGAGTACGGCTGCCACCACGCCTGCCCCGCCGTCGGCCCGCGCCCGCGGGACGGAGGTGTGTCCCCCCCGGCGGCTGTGCCCGTGCAGGCCAGGACGAGTGTGGCAAGGAGTATCGCCCCCGTCGCCGCACCGGTCATCT
>JAWODX010000628.1:0-4106 GCA_046483085.1 Planctomycetota bacterium | reverse complement strand
CCCGAGATAGCCCTTGCAAAGGTGCGGAAAGACGCCCCCTTCGACAAGATCTGCTATATCGGCTGTTTCAGAGCAGCTACAGTTTAAAGGACTTATTTACATGGCTATATGGACAATATAATATGATATTGTATTTGTTTTTGGTCGACATTTCTCCATCGCCGATTTCGGTGCCCATCGCTTACCGCTTTCGAGACGGGGCGGCGTACTCGCCGCCGTCCCGACGGTGAGCTTCTCGAGCGCCGACCACATCGCCTTCACCTTGTCCAGGTCCCGGATCTCGCGCGGCTCCACGTCGGGCGGGGTCGTCATCAGCCGGTGCGGGCCGTCGGAGACGGGCGGCCGGGCCGCCCATTCGGTGACGAGCGAGAGGTTTCGTACGTCGCGGGCGCGCACGTCGAACCGGTACGTCTGCTTCCTTCTCGTGACGACCTCGGTGTGGTGTTGCTCTTTCTTCCCTTGCCGCCACTGATGGGTCACGCGGACCCCGCCCCTGGGAGCCCGGACGCTCCCCGCGCCGCAGCCCCAGACGAGCCGGACGCCGCAGAGCTTCCCGCCGTTCCGCCGGCCCCGGGCGAGCTCGAACTTGACGAACACCCGCTTCGTCGGCTCGTCGAGCGGGATGTCCTGGTTCGTCTCGAAGCACCAGTGCCGCAGGTACGGCGCCTGGTCCGCCTCCCACAGGAGCGTCCAGTCGGTCGGCTCGTCGACGGCGTAGTAGACCCGGAACTGTTCGGCGGGGGTCGGGTCCCAGTGGGATCGGAAGGCGCCGCCGACCTTGGCCCAGGCGATCCGCTCGCCGTCGGGGGCCGCCATCTCGTAGACCACGTGCCCGCTCTTCCCCCGGTTCGGCGTCAGCATGGCGTACGTGCCGGCCTGGATGTGGAGCCCTTTCATCTCGCGGACGAGGCGGTCGTGCGCCCGCTTCGGCGTGCCCTTGTACTGGATCGTCTCCTCGTGGACGTCGGGCCCGGGCAGGAGCGAGACGGTCATCTCGTTCGCGCCCGGCCGGACGGCGGGCAGCGTCTCGGGGTTGAGCTGGCAGGCGGTGTCGATGCCGAGCGAGAGGATACGGGCGTCCCCGGGCTCTCGGACCGACGCGAGCTCGAGCCGGACGCGGTAATCGTACCGGCCGTGGACGTGGTCGGAGAGATCGACGGCGAACTCGAACCGCCCGGTGTCCGATGCCTTCCAGACGGTCTTCCAGGTGCGGCCGGCGTCGGTCGAGACGAGCAGGTTGACCCGGTCGGCGTTGGTTCGGCGGACGCATTCGCCGGAGACGACGGCGGCGCCGGTGACGTGCGGCTCCTCGGCGTCGACGTCGCCCGGCCAGCCCACGATCAGGTAGGGCAGTCGCACGCGGAAATCGGCCCGGGCCGGCTGCTTCACCGCCGCGGGGCCGAACCCGTCGCCCGAGTCGTCGACGTTCTCGCGATGGCAGACGCCGTCGTCGAGATCGTTCGCGCCGGCGGTCAGGTCCGGCCGATAGACGAGCAGCCCGTTGCCGAACGTGAGCGGGGCTCCGTCCTCGTCGCGCGGCGCCTCGTCGTAGAGCTCGGCGTATCGGTCACGCGGCCCGGTCCACGGATTCCCGTAGCTGTCGTTCTTCCAGGCGGCAGTCAGAGCGGGGTACCAGTGCCACTTGCCGACGTTGTCCCAGGTCCGGACGAACCGCTCGCCGGGCCGCAGGCCGAGGTGCATCGGGTGCGTGGTGCGGTACTTGTCGTGCTGGTAGTAGTGGACGTCGTGGTTCATGAGGTAGCCGGTGACGACGTGCTTCTGCTCGTAGGGGACCTTGGGATTCTTGCCGGAGGGGAAGAACGGGGTGCTGGGGCCGGTCGGGTCGAGGATGAGTTCGGGCCGGCCGCGGTAGTCCTCGAGCGAGGCGATGGTCCCGTCGGGCAGGCGGGAGAAGCCGCGCTGCTCGTGGTCCATCAGGTGGTAGCGGCCGTCGAAGTAGACCTCTCCGAGGACGTGGCCGCCGATCCCGCACGAGCGGGCTTCCATCCCGGCCGCCTCCCACAGCGCCTCGCCCAGGGCGCGGATGGCGAAGCAGTAGGTGTAGCCGTAGACGTTGAGCTGCTTCATCGCGTCGAACACGACGTCGAGCTCGTGCGTCTTGCGGTCGTTCTCGCGCGGGGCGGGCCAGTGGTAGGTGTGGCGCCAGCAGAACCGCCAGATGGCGATGGCCTTCTCCTCCTGCGTCATCCCCGGCTCGATGATCGCGTCGACGATCGACGCGGGGCTGCTGGTATCGACGGTATGGATGCTGACGATTTTGGGACGGACGATTCGCACGGGACGTTCCTCCATGGTTTGACAGCCGATCAGGAGCAGTGGCGCGACGAGCAACGCAAGCGCCACGGAACCACGACCAGGACGAATAGGACGAATAGGACCCATGGTTACAGGACGCGCCAGGGTTTTGCCCAAACCAATCATCAGCCGCCAACGACCGGTGACCAGTGACCAATGACCTGTGATTACTTCGCCAGGCACCCGGTGACGTTCGGCATGCTGCGGAACATGTGGCCCATGTCCTTGCTGAGGTGGCCCGGCCGGCTCTTCCACATCAGCTTCAAGGCGAGGTCGCGATACTTCGGCTCGCCGGTCTTCTCATACACGAGTGCGACGAAGAAGGCGAGGTTCGAGTAGCGCTGCTGGCCGGGATGTTCGAGCAGCCAGTCGGCGGCGGTCTTCATCGCGGCGAGCACGTCCGCCTCCCCGCTCGCCTGATAGTACTTCGCCCAGCCCTCCAGGGCGATGCCGCAGGTGAAGTTGACCCGCCTCGCGTGCCAGCCGCCGTGCTCCTTCTGGCGGTTCATCTCGAGGTCGACGATCTCGCGGGCCTTCTCCAGGTATTTCTTCTCGCCGGTGTAGTACCAGCCGGCGACGAGTGTGGTCAGCCGGTGCCCGACCCGCCGGCCGTGCAGGCCGCGGAAGTTGTGGCGATACGCATGCCCCAGCAGGTCCATCGCGACGGACAGCGCCCGGCGATCGCCCAGAAGGTAGTACCGCTTCCAGAGCGACTCGCTCTTGTGGTGGTCGAACGCGGCGTTGACGACCGGCTCCTTGTGGTTCGGCGGATCGAACCCGACGTGGTGCGTCGCCGGGCAGCGGCGCGACGTCCCGCCCTTCGGGAACTGCGGGTCCCAGTGGATCGTGTCGACGTCCATCAGGTGCCAGGTGTGATCGACGAAGAAATCGTAGTACTTCCGGTCGCCGGTCCGGGCGAAGTAGAGGCAGGCGAGGTGGGGGAGGTCGTAGTAGTTCGAGTCCCACGCGATGTCCCAGGGCGAGCCCTTCGGCTCCTTCTGCCAGACCCAGTGGAGCGTGTCGCCGTAGGCGAGCCAGCCGTAGGCGTCCATGGTCACGCCGCGCTTGCGCCACGCGTCCTGCCGCTGGCCCATCAACTGGTCGAACCCGCGGGAGGTGCGGGCGTCGAACCTCTTGAACTGCGCCTCGGCGTCGCCGGCGAGGTCGGCGCCGGCCGGGGCGATCGAGCCGAACGCGCCGCTCGCGCAGTACCACTCCGGCGTGCACTCGACGACGAGCGGGCGCTGGAACCCGACGAAGATGTCCTGCAGCTTCTCCGGCTTCGCGCCTTGATGGAAGACGAAGAGGATCTCGTGCGTGCGGGCCATGCCGGTGTAGAAGTCCTGCGGGTCGCCGGCGAGCACCGGCATCAGGCCGACGGTCATCGTCCCGTCGCCCTTCACCTCGATCGCCTTCGGATGCGTCTGCCAGAACCGATAGACGCCGGCGGCCACGCCGCCGTTCTCGCCGGAGAGACTCGCCCAGCCGAGGGTGAGTGGCTTCTCTTTCTTCGGATTGCCGCCGCCTTTCGCGACGCCGCCGAACGTCCAGTGCTCCGAGTCCCTGACGAGCACGTGCGCGGACTCGTCCGCGCCGAGCTTCCGGATCGCCGGCACCTTGTTCCCGCCGAGGGCGCACGTCAGGTTCCTCGCGTTCGCGAGCTTTAGCGAGAGCGACAGGTCCTGGAACCGGTGGCTGATGTCGCGCCGCTTCCCGTACTTCTTGATGATCGTCGGCACGACCAGGACGCGCCCCGAGCCCGCGTAGAAGTGCTCCCGAATCACGTAGTC
>JAWODX010000599.1:0-5745 GCA_046483085.1 Planctomycetota bacterium | reverse complement strand
CCTAAACATAAAAGCCTTTTTTATTCACGTGGGACAAGGACTACTTCACGCATATCATGTTTCCGTAAAATCAAATGCCCCCCGGCGGCACTGCGGCCTGCCCGGGCGGGAGGAGGAGGACGCCGTCATCGTCGCCCTGGTCAATCCGCTCGACGTGCGGGCGCTGGCCGACATCGCCGAGGACATCGGGCGGCCGGTGAAGAGCGCGGTCGCCAGCGCCAGCGAGCTCGAAGCCGCCATCGAGAAGTACTATGGGTAGAGCCCGGGCGCGGCGGCCGGCGCCGGGTACGGTCAGAGGCGGGTGTGCCGCCGGGGCCGGATCCGTCTCGCGGGCATCTTGCCCGCGTCACCGTCGGGCCAGCCACACGCCGGCAGGCAAGAAAGCCTGCCGCACCGGGCGTCTGTTCGACGGCCTCGTCGCCGTCCCCGCTCGACTCCGGGCGGCAAGTTTCTTATCATAGGGTGCGATGAAGTTCAGGGAATACGAGTCGGCGGGTGGCGGCGAGTTCGAGCTCGACCCGTTCCAGGAAGAGGCGATCGCCGCGGTCGAGGGCGGCCGGTCGGTGCTCGTGGCGGCGCCGACCGGCGCGGGCAAGACGGTCATCGCCGAGTACGCCGTCGAGCTCGCGCTCGACCGCGGCGAGCAGATCCTGTACACCGCGCCGATCAAGGCGCTGTCGAACCAGAAGTTCCGCGACTTCCGCAGCCGCTACGGCGACAAGATCGGGATCCTGACCGGGGACGTCACCATCAACGGGTCCGCCCCGGTCCTCATCATGACGACCGAGATCTTCCGCAACGCCCTGTTCGCGGAGACCGGCCGGTTCGACGACGCCCGGTTCCTCGTCTTCGACGAGGTCCACTACATCAACGACCTGGAGCGGGGGACGGTGTGGGAGGAGAGCATCATCTTCGCCCCGCCCTCGATGCAGCTCGTCTGCCTCAGCGCCACCATGCCGAACGTCGGCGAGCTCGCCGGCTGGATCAGCGAGGTGCGCGACTCGGACGTCCGGGTGATCCGCGAGACCCATCGGCCGGTGCCGCTACGGTACTTCACGGCCGTCGACGGCGAGCTGGTGAAGCTGAGCAAGCTGGAGAAGGCGATCCGGCGGCACCGGGGCGGGCACAAGGGCCGGCGGTCGCGCCGCAAGCGGAACGAGCGGAGCGACCGCGCGACCGAGCACATCATCGACGAGCTGACCGAGCGCGAGCGGCTCCCCTGCATCTACTTCTGTTTCAGCCGGGCGGCCTGCGAGGCGAAGGCGTGGCACAGCGTCGACCACGACCTGCTGACCGACGAAGAACGGGGCCGCATCACCGGCCTCTACGGCGATCTGTGCGGCCGCTACGGCATCGCGGGCAGCCGAATGGCCCGGGACTTCGGCCGCATGATCCGCCACGGCATCGCCTATCACCACGCCGGCATGCTCCCCACCCTCAAGGAAGTCACCGAGCGGCTCTTCTCGTCCGGATGCATCAAGCTCATCTTCACGACCGAGACGTTCGCCGTCGGCATCAACATGCCCGCGCGGACCGTCGCGTTCGACTCGCTCCAGAAGTACGACGGGGTGAGCTTCGGGTATATGAAGAGCCGGGAGTATCACCAGATGGCGGGCCGGGCCGGCCGGCGCGGGATGGACAAGGTCGGCTACGTGTACGCACGCGTCGATCCCGAGGAGGACGGGGCGTCGGGGGTGCGGCGCGTCCTGCGGGGGAAAGTCGAGCGGATCCAGAGCCGGTTCGAGCTCGCCTACTCCGCCATCCTCAACCTCTACGCCCGCGTCGGCGAGGCCGTCTACGACGCGTGTGCGAACAGTTTCGCCATGTTCCAGCGGCGGCATCACCGCCGGCCCGACGTCCCGCCCGAATACGAGAAGGACGTGGCGAAGAAAAAGCTCGCCGTCCTCCGGACCCTCGACTACATCGACGAGGACGGCCTGAAACGCCGCGGCCGCATGGCCGCGAAAATCAACGGCTACGAGATGATCGTCACCGAGCTGCACGCCGACGGCCTGTTCCATGCCATCGACGACGAGCAGCTCGCCATCCTCATGGTGGCGATGGTCTACGAGCCGCGGCGCCGCGCCCAGCGGCGCCGCGCGCCCAAGAAGGTCCTGCGCGGGGTCCGCGGGCCGGCGCGAGAGGCCGGCCGGCGGATCAACAACGCCGAGAAACTGCACGAGCTCGACGACCTGACCAAGCCGCCCGAGTTCGGACTCAGCCGAGCCACCTGGCAGTGGGGCCGCGGCTGCGCGTTCGAGGAGCTCGAACGCCATACGAACATCGCGCCCGGCGACGTCGTCCGCAATTTCCGGCTCGCCATCCAGCTCCTCCGGCAGATGCTCAAGGCGACGAAGGGCGACTTCGAGCTCGCCCACAAGCTGCGCGGCGCGATCGACCGGCTCGACCGCGACGAGGTCGACGCCGAGCGGCAACTGCGGGTGGAGTGAGGCCGCATCGGGGCCGCCATCGGGCGGCTCGGTCGCCGTCATCCGTCATCGATCATCGAGGCGCTCCGCGGCTGTCATTCGCTTGGCTGCCGAAGTTCCGTCCGGGGCGGGCTGTGTGATGTCGGTCGTTCGACGTTCTTCGGTTCGGCGTTCCCTGTTTGTGCCCCGGCCCGGTCTTCTCAGGTTGCCTCGTTCCGGGCGCGTTTGCCGAGTAGAACCATGTCGCGCAACTGCTGCGGGCCTGCCGCGCGCATCCAGTCATCGATGAATCCCGGCGATCCGGCGATCTGGGCGATGGCCGACAGCGCGCGAAGGTGGAACGTCCGCTCGTCCCGCGTGCCGACGAGCACGAAGACGGCCCGCAGGCGCGGCGCCCTGTCCGAGAACCGGACGCCCTCGCGACAGCGGGCGAGCAGGATGTCGAACGTGTGCTCGCCTTCGATCACGACGTGCGGCAGCGCCAGGTCCGGGCTGATGACGGTGCTGCTCTCCTCCTCGCGCCGCCGGAGCTCCGCTGCGAGATGTTCGGCGTCGACGTCGACGCGCTCGGCGAGGTTCTCGGCGATCCGCTCGAAGAGGTCGTCCCGGTCGATCGGCTCCTCCACATCAATGACCGGGCAGTCCTCGATCAGCCGGTCGAACCGGTCGAGCACCACTTCGTCCCGCTGGCGGATCACGTCCTTCAGCTCGGCCTCGAGCGTGCCCGTCACCAGCTCCCGCGCCGTCAGCCGCTGGAGCAGGTGCAGCAGCGCCGATTCCTGCTGGACGCTCCGGCGTCCGTAGAACCAGTATGCCGAGAACCCGGCGAGGATGAGGACGGCGAGGATGGCGAACGCCTCCTCGCCCATCTCGAAGACGACGAACAGAAGGGCCAGGATCCCGCCGATCTGCAGCCACGGGTAGAGCGGTGCCCGGAAGCTCGGGCGATAGTTCTGCACCCCGCTCTCACGCAGCACAATCACCGACAGGCTCGACAGCATGAACGTGAGCATGAAGACGATGGACGCCGCCTCGACCAGGATGCGGAGCGTGACGAAGAGCGAGACCGCCGCGAGCGCGCCCGTGATCAGCACCGCCACGTGCGGCGTCTGGAACCGCTCGTTCACGCGGCCGACGAGCGGCGGCAGCATCCGATCGCGGCTGAGCGCCAGCAAGTAGCGCGATGCCGACATGATCCCCGCGTTCGCCGTGGTCAGGAACGCCGCGACGGCCGCCCCGCTCATCAGGATCAGTCCGGCCCGGCCCATCAGCGCCTGCCCGCCCAGCGAAATCGGAGTCAGAGAATTGTCGAGCACCTCGTGGTCCAGCACACCGCTCGTCACGAACACCATCAGGACGTAGGCCGCAAGGGCCGCGAGCAGCGACAGGATGATGCCGAGCGGGATTGTGCGGGCGGGGTTCCGCGTCTCCTCGGCCACGCTCGCCACGTTCAGCAAACCGCCATACGCCACGAACACCAGGCCCGCCGTCGCGAAGACCGACCGGGGACCATACGGGACGAACGGCTCGAACCGCCGGACCTCGACCGCCGGGACCCCCTTCACCACATACACGACCATCAGCCCGAACAGCGTCATCACGAGCGCCACCTGCAGCCGGGCCGCCTCCTTCACCCCCACGAGGTTGAGCCCGACGAACCCGGCGCACAGCAGCAGCCCGACTGTCCGCGTGACGAGGAACTCCTGCCCTTCGGGGATGTCGACGACGAGCTGGACGAACGCCATCAGACCGACCAGCGCGAACGCGCTCTTCAGCGTGAGCGAGAACCAGCTCAGCAGCCCGGACACCGTCCCGACCGCCGGCCCCATGCCCCGCGAGATGAAGAAATAATCGCCCCCCGCCCGCGGCATCGCCGTCGTCAGCTCCGCGATGCTCAACATCCCCGTCACCGCCAGCACACCGGCCAGCGCATACGACACGATGACCGCCGGCCCCGCCGCCGCGTGCGCGATGCCCGGCAGCACGAACAGCCCCGAGCTGATCATCGCACCGGACGCGATGCAGAACACGGACAGCAGCCCGAGCCCGCGGCTCAGGTCCGCCGCCGGCTCCGCCTTCTCCGCAGGCCCATCGCCCATCGCTTTCCTCCGCTTCGCAGCAACCCCAGCCGGCCCCTTCCATATCACAGGATACGACCGGCGTCAACCACAAGCCCGATGTGCCACCTGGAAGGCGGACACCGACTGTCGAACATAACGCCGTCCTGCCGTCCCATGTTCGGCGTTCGCCGCTGCTCGGCCGTCGATGCAGGGGCACGACGCGATCCTGACCGTGTGCAGCACCCGCTCCTGGGAGAGGTCGACTGTTGACTCCTGAGTGTTGAGCGGTTCCGTGTCCGGTTACTGCTCGTGCAGCACCCGCAGCCGCAGGTCTTCGAATTCGACGTGCGATTCCTGGAGGGCGATCAGGCCGACCTCCCACTGCGTCTCGTCCCCCGTTTCCAGCTTGTTCGGCAGCAGCACGCTCCGCCCGCCGATCTCGACCCGCACGTACTGCCGGGCAACGACCGCGGTCACCCGGACCCACTCGCCGGCCTTCACGTCCACGTCGATCAGCTTCTTCGCCTTCACCTTCCCGCCGCGGCTGTACCACAGCCCGGTCTTGTCCTTGTCGGCCAGCCCGAGCCAGAAGTCGTAGTGCCCGTCGGCGTCGGAGGCGACCCGGACCATCGCCCCGCGCCCCGACGGCACGCGGCAGCGGACGGTCAGCCGATAGGCGGGCAGCCGGTCGATCGGGCGAAGCACGTCGACGTCGTGCTCGGCCTGGTTGTCGCAGGAGACGCGCCCCTTCCGCACCCCCCACCCCTCGCCGGTGATCTTCCAGCCGTCGAGCTCGGTCTTCAGCAGCGGGGTCTCGACGCCGGCGGCGATGTCGCGCCGGACGTCCGCCCGCTCCAGCTCCCCGCTGCAGCGGGCCAGCATCCGGTTCATCTCGTCCAGCTTCTGGTAGATCGCGTAGTTCGACTCGGCGTACTTGTCCTTGAGCGGGGAATATGTACGGTCACCGGTTTTCCCTTGACCGGTCCCTGGGATTTCTTTTCTATGAGGATATTCTCAGTATTTTTAAGGGTGAAACCTGGGGCTCTTTCCGTAAGTGTCCCTGATTCTGAATCTGAGGGGGGGAGTTTGCGTGAATTTGAGTCAGCGGCGGATACGCTCCTACCGGACGAATTTACTCCGGGGTCGGAATTTTTACCGGAATTTGATCCGGAACCGGATTTCACTTTGTTCTTTATTTCTTTTATAATTCTATTGGCACTTCTTTCCCTTTGATCGGCAGGGGTCAGGAATACGGA
>JAWODX010000571.1:0-3840 GCA_046483085.1 Planctomycetota bacterium | reverse complement strand
CTTCTTCAGAAGCTCGACGACCGACAGGGTGTGGCCGCCGAAGTGGAACGCTTGCACGTCGACCCGATCGCCGACCTCGAGCAGCACGTTCGGCCTCCGCGTGCCGTGGTGCTTGGGCTTGGGCAGGCGCTCGAAGTCGACCGGCACTTCCTTGCCGACAATGCACTTCGGGTCCGTCGCCTTGTTCCCGCGCCAGACTTTGAGGACCTGCTCGACCTCGAGGAGCAAGCCGTCGTCGCTCTTGTTCTTCACCTTGCCGCGCAGCATCCCCCGGAATCCCCAGATCCCGGTCGGCAGTTCGGACGCCTTGCGGAGAACCTCGGTCACGGTCAGCACGTCGCCGCCCAGGTGGAACGGCTCGACCTCGATCCGATCGCCGACCGTCAGCGTCTTCAGCGTGGCGAGGAACTTTTCCGCCCGCTTCGACTCCCTGTTGATGACGACCGCCACCTCTTTGCCGACCGCGGCCTTGGGATTCTCCGCCTCGTTCTGTTTCCAGACCCGCGTGATCTCCTCGACCTTGACCACGAACGAGGCGTCGGCCTTGCTCGTCAGCTTGCCGACGAGCATCCCGCGGAACCCGACCAGCTCGTCGGGCAGCTCCGCGGCACGGCTGGTCTCCGGCCCCACGACCTCCTCGGCGCCGTCGGCGTGCTGGACCAGCACCTGGCCCGAGAACACCGTGACCAGCAGCATCAGCTTCGCGCCTCGCACAGCGAGTTTCCGATCCATCGTCCGGCCTCCTTTCCCGTCCGGATACCCCAGGGCCACCTTGAACTCCGTGCCGAGCGTCTCCACGGTACCCAGTTTCGTGGAGACGCGCACCGCCGGCCGGTCCGCCTGTTTCGCCCCCCGAATCCGGACCGCGCCCCGTGACAGGAAGAGCGAGGCGACGGGCCCGGTCCCGGACGCCGTATCGACGCGCAGCTCACTGCGCTCAAAGAGCGTGGCCTTGGAGCCGCCGGGCAGATCGACATCCGTGTGTTCGCCCGGCCCGGTCCGGATCCTCCGGCTGTCGGACGTCGGTGTGCGCCGGACGTGTCGCTGGCCGGACGGGTCCGGGCTCGTCCTGTGGCTGGCCTGGTTATAGAGGACGGCGACGACGGCGAGGGCGGCAGCGGCTGCGACGCTGACCATGGCGGCAAACCGGTGCCACCAGCTCCCCTGCATCTCGCGCCGGACGTTCGCGATCAACGCGCGGTCGCGATCGTAGGACCGGTCGACCGCCCGGCCCAGCTCCCGGAGCGCGGCCAGTTCGCGGGTACACGGCGAGCATCGCGCGAGATGTTCCTCGACGGCCGCCCGGTCCGCCTCGGAGAGCTCGCCGTCCAGGTACGCGTTCAGTGTTTCAGGTGAGCAGTCCATGGCGTTCGATTGTGTCGCGGAGCATCACCCGGGCGCGGGTGAGGCGTGCGTTGACGCCGTTGCGGGTCAGGTCGAGCCGGCGGCCGATCTCCTCGTACGAGAGCTGGTCGAAATGCCGCATTTCGATCACCACGCGATGCTTGTCGGGCAGGGCGTCGATCGCCCCCCGCACCGCATCCTCCACGTCGTCAGTTCCTCCGGAGCCGGCGGCGAACGTCGGGTCGACGGGGCCGCTCGGCCGCTGCTGCGTCCGCTCGTCGCGGCAGATGTTCCGGGCGATGCCGAGCAGCCAGGCGCCGAACGCCGCCGGCTCCCGCAGCATATGCAGGCCGGCATAGGCCCGCAGGAACGTCTCCTGCGCGATGTCCTCGGCCTCGGCTCCCGCCCCGTACGCCACGCCGCGAACGGCCTGCGCGTATCGAAGGATCAGGCGCTCGAACGCGGCCTTGTCGCCGTGCAGCGCCCGGCCCACCAGTTCCGGCTCGTCGTTCACGACGCCCTTCTCCAGCATGATAGTAGAAGAGCGGGGCGAAGGTAGTGCAAGAAAATGGGCGCCGGCCGGGGTCAGGCGTAGAGCTCGGGCCAGGACGCGCGTTCCTCGTCCTCGGGAAAGCGGGTCAGCACGTCGAGCTCGACGACGGCGTTTTCTTTCGGGGGCGGCTCGTAGCGGTCGATGTTATGCCGGACGGCGCGCACGCGGTCGCCCGGCTGAATGTTCAGGCTCGAGGCGACGGCGGCGAGGGCGAAGAACGTGAAATCGGGCCGGGTATACGCGAAGCTGGTGACCTGGCCGACCGGGGTGTCGTCGGCGTCGATGATCGGGTGTCCGGGGCGGACGCTCCGTCGGCCGCGGCCGCGGAGGCGGATGACGGTCTGCCGGGCGTTTCGGACGCGGTCGATGTAGGCGCGTCGGCCGATGAAGAAGGGGACGTGGAAGCGTGCGACGAACCCGTAGCCCGCCTCGGTGATCGACAGGCCGGAGGGGCCTTCGAGCTCGTGGCCGAACAGGGGGAAGCCGGCCTCGGTCCGCGTCGAGTCGCGGGCGCCGAGCCCGGCCGGCCGAACGCCGAGCGCTTCGCCGGCCTCCAGCAGGTTGCCCCAGAGCTCGACGCACCGGTCGGGATGGATGTAGAGTTCGAAGCCGACGGCCTCGCCGGTGTAGCCGGTGGCGGCGACGGTGCAGGGGATGCCGGCGATGACGGCGTCGATGAACCGGTTCTGCTCGAGCCGGTCGATGGCGAACCGATCGGCCGTTCGGTCGGCGAGCCGGGCGAGGAGCGTCGCCGATGCGGGACCCTGGAGCGCGAGGCCGACGAGGCCGTCGTCGCGGAGATTGCGCACCTCGACGGGCAGTTCGATCTGTCGGGCCGGGAGCTCCTCGTCGATGACGACCTCGTGCGCGTTGACGGCATTGATCCAGTCCCAGTCGCGTTCGGCGTTGGCAGCGTTGGCCACGATCATGAACCGATCGGGAGCAAGCCGGTAGATGTAGAGGTCGTCGAGCGCCGTCCCGTCGGGATAGAGCAGGTACGTGTACTGGGCCTGGCCGGGGTCGAGCCGGGAGACACAGTTGGCGAGCAAGGTGTCGAGGAACGCGACGGCGTGCTTGCCGCTGACCTCGAAGAGGCTCATGTGGGAGACGTCGAAGAGGCCGGCGGCGGTGCGGACGGCGGCGTGCTCGGCGAGGATGCCGTCGGGATACTGGACGGGCATCTCCCAGCCGGCGAACGGGACCATCTTGCCGCCCAGCTCCTTGTGCGCCTGGTTCAACACGGTGGGGCGGACCGGGAGGTCGGGTTCCTCGTATGCATAGTCCGGTTTCGGCTCGGGTTTTGCCCGGGCGTACTCGGCCGGCTGCCCGATGAAGTAGGGCTTGGTCACGTCGGTCGCCGGTTCCGGCAGTGATTCGGGCAGCCGGTCGAGCAGGTCGTCGGGGAGCGGCTCGATGACCGTCGGCCCGTCGATCTTCGCGTAGAGGTCCCGCTCGTCGAAGAGCAGGTAGCCGTCGGAGAGAGCGGCCACGCGCGCGGCGGCCGCGTCGCTGTTCTCGACGGTGGTCAGCAGCGCGAAGCGTTCCTCGCGGCCGTTGCTCCCGAGCTTGACGATGGCGACCTCATCGACGACGGAGCCGTCGTGCCGCAGCATGCGCCCGGCCGCGGCCTCGCCCACGCCGAGCGGCGCGACCGGGCAGGTCAGCATCTGATCGAGGGCGAGCGTGACCTTGTCGCCGCGCAGGAGCCAGGCGGCTCGGTCCTGGTGCACCGGGGGCGCCGAAAGCCGGACGGGCGGCTCGGGCTTCGGGGGGTAGGGCAGTTCGTCGACGACGGCCCGGACTCGCTCGGCGGCGGATTCGAGAACGCCCTCGCGGATGCGGCCGCGGCAGCGCTCCTCGCCGGCGGGGACCCAGACCCGGAGCGTCTGCACGCCGCTCAGCACGCTCTTGATGATCGCGGCCAGCTCGCGGATCTGCGGGCG
>JAWODX010000513.1:0-3088 GCA_046483085.1 Planctomycetota bacterium | reverse complement strand
CCTCCGCAGGCGCCGTCGGCCGGAAGGCGAGCGCCTCACACTCGGGCGCCGGGCGCTCGTGGACGGGCAGCGCCCCGGGCCGCACGGTCGCCATCTGCGGGCGGCCGGAGTCCGGATCCTCGTAGATCGAGACGATGGTCGCCATGATATTCCCGCCGAGCGCCGGCCGCGTCTGGAACAGCACGTTCGGGTACGTCTCGCCGCGCCGCTCGAAGTCGGCCACGCGCAGACCCGAGCAGTCGGCGGTCAGCCCGCAGTCGAGCCGGGCCGAGACATACGGAGCGAGCACCCGGCCGGTCAGCGTGGCCGGCGCCACGACGACCTGCGGCCGGAGCGCCCGGATCAGCTCGACGACCGCGAGCGCCCGGCTGCGGACGCGGAACACGTCGGCGGCGAGCTCCTCGACGAACCACGCCCGCCTCGCGCCGTACCGGGCGAGCTCGTCGGCCACATCCGACGACACCCCGCCCGGCACGATCGCGATGGGCTCCACACCCAGCGCCCGGGCGATTTCCGCGCAGGCCGACACGATCTCACCCGAGACCGCGGCCAGCCGGGCGCCCGAGAGCTCGCACACGGCGACGCAATCGCCGGCGTAATAACTCTCGCTGCTCGCGTTCGCGGCCGCGGGCGCGTCATCGGCGGGCCCGACGCCCTCGGCGCGGCCGAACGACGCCCGCCATTCCCGGAGCAGCTCCCCGGCCCGCTGGGCGAACGCCTCGTCGTCCGCCTCCACCGTCTCGCCCGCTTCGTGCTTCCGCTCCGGCTCGAAGATGTCGATCACCCGGGTGCGCGAGCCGTCGAGCCCGATCCGCTCGCCGTCGAGCTCGACGTCGTCGCGGCCCCAGACGGTGACCTCGGCCGTGTTGGCCCGCTCCATCGCGGCGAGGCTCACGTAGAAGGGCAGGTCGGGATAGAGCTGGGTGGCCGTCGCGACGAACGGCCGCCGGCCCGTGGTGATCCGCTGGAAGCCGACGGGGTTCAGGCACGTCAACTCCAGGCGGTCCGCCTCCGCGGTCAGGTCGCGCACGTACGGGTAGAGCGGCGCGTCGAGGAACGAGGCGACCTGGGCCGGGACCTGCGCCGTGTCGCCGTCCGGCGATTGCATCCCGGTGAAGACCGCGAAGTCCGGCCCGATGATCCCCGCGCGGGCCATCTGGCGGACCGTCCACGAAAGCGCGTAGGCGGTGGCGATGGTATCGGCCCCGGCGAAGCGGCGGTCGGTCAGCAGCACGGCGCCGTCCGCCCCGTACGCGATCGCCTCCCGCAGCATGGTGATCGCGCCGGGCGGGGCCATCGACAGCACGACGATCTGCGACCCCGGCTGCGCCCGGCGGACGTCGAGCGCCATCCGGAGCGCGACCTGGTCCAGCGGGTTGAACGCCATGTCGAGCCGGGACCGGATGAGCGTCCCCCGCTCGCGGTCCCAGGCGTCGGGCGGGATCCGCTCGACGTCGGGCACGAACTTCGCCAGCACCACGAGATCCATCAGCCGAGCATCTCCGCGGGGACCATGTTCCCGATGTTGAGAATCCGGTTCGGATCGAGCGCCGTCTTGACGCGTGCGACGGCCCGAAGCCCCGCCTCGCCGTACTGGACGAGCAGGTAGGGGACCTCGCGCCCGTCGACCGGGACCGTCTTCTTGCCCACGCCGTGCTCGGCGGAGATCGTGCCGCCCAGGGCCACCGCCTTGCGGGCGAGCCGGACGTAGGCCTCCTTCGCGCGGGCCGCCGCCTCCTCCTGCTCGGGCAGATAGTTCAGGTGCACGTGGTCGTCGCCGATGTGCCCGAAGATGAGGAAGCGGACGCCCGTGGCCGCCGACTCGCGCTCGTACGCGTCCATCATCTCGCGGAAGCGGTCGTGCGGGACGGCCATGTCCGTACCGATCTTCCCGACGTGGCGGCGGACGAACTCGTTCACGCTCTCGGGCAGCGCGTGGCGGAACAGGCGGACCTCCTCGCGCCGGCCGGAGGGCACGGACCAGTCGCAGGCGGCCTGATGCCGCGCCAGCTCGGCCCGGAGCGCCCCGAGCAGGCCGTTCGGCGGATACGGCGAACCGGGCTCGGGCGCATAGACCAGCTCGAACAGGACGGCCGCCGCCACGCCCGCGGGGATGTCGGGATGGGCGTCCCGCATGAAATCGAGCGCCGTGCCGCTGAAATACTCCAGCGACAGGTAGTCGAACGGCCGGTCGTCGGACACGCCGGCGTCGACGAAATCGAGCGCCCGATCCCGGTCCCGGAAATAGGCGACCACGGTCAGCGTGTGAGCCGGGCGGTCGATCAGCGCGATCTCGACCTCCGTCACCACGCCGAGCAGCCCTTCGCTCCCGATGAACAGGTCGATCGGCTCCATGCCGCGCGTCAGGTACAGCCCGGCCGCGTTCTTCGTCCGCGGCATATCGTACTGGCCCGGCGCCGGCAACGGGACGTGAACGGTGCGGGCGTCCGCCTTGAACGACAGCTTGGGTCCCTCGGCGGCCGGGTCGCCGCGCCGGAGCTCGGCCACCTCGCCGGTCGGCAGGACGACGCGCAGCCGCCGGACCCAATCGCGCGTCGGGCCGTAGTGGAACGACCGGGCGCCCGAGGCGTTCGTCGCCACCGTCCCCGACAGGTGGGCGGACATCTCGGTCGGGTCGGGCGGGTAGCACAGGTCGTGCCGGGCAAGGATGGTGTCGAGGGTGGCCAGCGGGATGGCCGGCGGGGCGACCGCCCGCCTCCCCTCGCGATCCACGTGGATGGTGAACCCGGCGGACGTGACCGCCTCGAAGCCGGGCCGCGCGTCGCCCTCGACCCGGACCATCCGCTCGGCCGAAAGCACGGTCCCGCCGTGGACCGGCACGCGCGAGCCGGTGATGCTGGTTCCGCCGGCGGACGTCGTGATCCGCTTGCCGGCGGCGTTGGCGTGGCGGACCACGTCGACGACCTCGGCCTCCGTCTCGGGCAGGAAGAGCTCGTCGGCGTGCCCGTGAAATGCCGCGGACTCGTCGGCGAGATAGTTCCGGATCCGGGCCGGGTCGGTGGTCTTCGAGACGTCGGGGGTGCTCATCGCGGCGGGATGGTATCAGGCGGGCGGTGGGGGGTCAACC
>JAWODX010000470.1:0-7752 GCA_046483085.1 Planctomycetota bacterium | reverse complement strand
CTGGCAGGCAAGAATGCCTGCCCCACTGAGATCGTGTGTCAGTATCTCAAAACGCTCGTCAAGTCGTGGCATGGGCATCCTGCCCGTGAAGACCCGCGGCCTGGAAGGCCGTACCACCCTCTTGAGATAGTTTCTTACTCGATCTCCTGGACCTTCGCGGTCGCGCGGTCGAACTTCATCACGTAGATGTGCCCGCGGGAGCTGGACGCCCACAGCAGCTTGCGGTTCGGGTCCCACATCACGCCGCAGGAGACTCCGTGGGCCGGGCGGATCGGTCGGCCTTTCTTGCCCTTGTCGAAGTTCGGCCTCATCCGCAGCCAAGCGTTCTTTGCCGGATCGTACAGCAGGGTGACCGGTGACTTGTCCTTCACCCGGCTGGCCAGGAAGACAACGTCCTGCCCGGGGACGTAGACCGGTTCGCGTCCCATGCTGGCCGAGGACGGGAACCCTTCGCCGCCCTTCGGCTCGATCAGCTCGGCCTTGCCGGCGCCGAAGTCGTACACGCAGATCTGGTGCTTGGGTTTCCGGCCGAAGTGAAACAGGTACAGCTTGTCACGCTTCGAGTCGTAGCACATCCCGTGCCGGTCCCCGTAGGCCACGGGGAAGAGCTGCTTCTTGCTCGGCTCGACGAGCGTCTTCCACGTGTTCTCCTCGAGGTCGGTCAGCAGCCAGAGCCCGCGCCAGCCGTGGTAGACGCCCTTGCCGGCGGGCACGGCCCACGCGGCGATACCGTGCGGGGTCGGGCAGGCGACCGTTGTGTGGCGTTCGGCGTAGAACGGCGTCCGCTTCCGTTCGGTCTCCCACTCGCGGCGGTCGGGGTCGTACACCCAGACCTTGCTTTCGTGCAGCCAGACGAGCTTCTTCGACTGGGGGTGGTAGCAGTACGACTTGTAGGTGTGCGGGGCGAACGGCCGGCCGGTGAACGTGCAGGCGGGCCGCGTCCCGCCGACGCCGGCCGAGTAGCAGTGCTCCATCGGGATCTCGGGCGCGAACCCGATGCTCCAGCGGTTGAGCTTCACCGAGTAGTGCGCGGGCGCGGTGCCGCAGTAGGCGCTGTGCCCGCCGGACCAGTGCAGGATCTGGTCGCGGTCGGGGTCGAACACCTGCGTGCCCCAGTCGCGGTTGAACAGTCGTTTCGGCGGCTGCATCGCCACCCACTTGTTCGGCGGGAGCTCCTCGAGCTTCGCGGCGGCGGCCTCCGGCTTCGCGTCCTTCAGTGTCTTGTCGAACCAGCCCGGATCGAAACACAGGCCACGGCGGACCGTCGCCTCTGGGCCGGCGGGCTCTTCCGTCTTCGTGCTGGCGTCCGCGGTCGGTTCGATCTGGATCGCCCATGTGCTCAGCGTCTTGCCCAACCCAACCACCTGGACGACGTCACCTTCGGAGACTGCGGCGGCCACAGCAACGGGGCTGCGGCCGATGCAGCTCACGCGCGGTGGTTTGCCCGTGTACTTCATCGGCCGCCACTCGTTGGCTTCCACGTCGTAAGTCCACATGTCGAACGCCGCCGGCTTGTACAGGCTCGTCAGGTATGCCATCGACGTACGGTACGTGTACCCACCGAGCAAGAGCACCTGCCCGTTTTCCGCCAGACCGACGAGAGCGTGGCCGGCCCGCGGCGGCGGATTGACTGCGGGCAGCTTCCGCTCCCACCTCCGGGCCTCACAGTCATACACCCATGTCTCGTTGCAGAGGTGATCCCATCGGTCTCCGCCGAACATCACGATCTTCTTGCGGTTCGGAACGTAACACATCGGCGCCATGAGCCGCGGAGCGGGGGAAGCAGATAACCAATGGTCTGCTTTCCGGAGGAAGGCATCGGCCCGGCTCCAGGCGGCGAGGGCGTCGAGCCTCCGGCCGCTGGTAAGCTGCTTGCGGCCGGCGGAGAGCGCCTGGGCCGCTCGGCGGACGTCATCAAGTGCTTGTTCCAGGGGCTTGAATCGATCTGGGTTTTTTGGCGGCCGTACCAGGGTCTTGATGGGGGCAATCATGCGGGTGACAAGCACATCGCATTCCTTGTGTAGGCTTTTCGCCGCGCTCACCAGGTCGGCGTCGCTCCGCTCCGTTGTCTCGGTGTGGTGGAGCCGGTTTCGTACCGATGCCACGAAGTGTCTGGTCTGGACTCGGACCGAGTCGACCTTTTTCCGCAGGGGGTCCCACGGCTTCTGCTCGGCTTCCAGCTTCCGCCACTCGCGCGTCCCGGTCGAGAAGAGCCAAGTCTGGCCTTGCGGTTGCGGGTTCCGGTGCGCGCCGCCGAAGAGGATGACTTCCTTGTTGACGGGATCGTAGCACATCGAGGCCCACTTGAGGCCGCGCGGGGTGCCCTTTGCCCCGAGGTCCTCCCACTTCATCGTGGCGAGGTCGAGGCGCATCGTGTGGTCGGCGATGATCGCCCAGACGCAGTTCCGGTCGGTGTCGAGGCAGTACTGGTAGTACATCCGCGTGTGGCGCATGTGCGGGCGGACGTTGCCCTTCACGTCCTTCGTCGAGAACCGCCAGCTCTTCCACGGCGGGACTTTCGCCGGGCCGAGCTCGGGCTGCCAGTCGGTGTCCTTCGGGAATTCGTTCCGCCACTTTCCGCCGCCCGGCTCGGCGGACAGGACGTCGTACGGGAAGGGCCCGCCCTTCGGATAGCGGCCGATGGCGCCGCCGATCAGCACGAAGCGCCCGAGCTTCGGCGCGTAGACCATGCCCGGGCTGAATTTCGGCCCGATTCCGCCCTGGCTGAGCTCCGCCCACGTGTTCGCGGGCAGCTCGGCGGCGTGGACGCACAGGCACACACACAGGAACACCAGGGCTGTCGCGGCTTTTCGCGCGATCTCTTTTCTCAGTACCGTTGCCATACGTGGACCTCGACGGTTGTTGCCGGTCCGCCCTTTGTGGGCCGACGCACCAACATCATCATAACCGGGAAACGAACAGAAGACAAACGAGCGACCAACGGAGCGGCGATGGAGAGCGCGTGAGCGGTCTGGTGCGCCGTGGGACAGGAGCAGCGGGGACGCGGTCAGTATTCGATCCGCTGTCGGGAGGCGGGGATGCCGAGCTCCTTGCGGTACTTGGTCACGGTGCGGCGGGCGACCTCGATGCCCTTCTCCTTGAGCTGCTCGACGATGGCCCCGTCGCTGAGCGGATCGCTCTTGTCCTCGTTCTCGACCGTCTCGCGGACGAGGTCCTGGACGGTCTCGCGCGAGACGCCGTCGTCGGCCCCGTTCCCGTGGGCGCTGCCGGCGAAGAAGAACTTGATGTCGAACAGCCCGCGGGGGGTGTCGGCGTACTTGTCGGCGATGGCGCGGCTGACGGTGGAGACGTGGACGTCGGCGGCCTCGGCCACCACGCCCATCTTGAGCGGTTTGAGGAAGCGGATCCCTTTCTCGAAGAACTCGCGCTGGTGCTTGACCACCTCGCGCATGATCTTCATCAGCGTCTGGCGGCGCTGCTGGATCGAATCGATCAGCCACTTGGCCGACTGGAGTTTGTTGCGGACGTATTCCTTCTCTTCCCTGGATGCTTTCTTCGACTTGAGCATGCGGATGTAGTTGCGGCTGATGCGGAGCCGGGGCACGTAGTCGTCGCACATCTCGACCCGGTAGCCGCCGTTGGCCTCGACCACGCGGACGTCGGGGAGGACGTACCTGGGCTGTTCGCTGGTGAACATGGCGCCGGGCTTCGGGCTGAGGTGGCCGATGAAGGCCGCCGCCTCGCGGATCTCCTGCATGCTGCGCCCGGTCTCCTGACAGATCTTCGGGTAGCGGTTCATCTGCAGGTCGTGCAGGTGGTCGGTGATCAGCCGCCGCGGCAGCTCGTACTCGCCGTCGCTCTGGGCGAGCTGGAGGAGGAGACACTCCTTGAGATCGCGGGCCGCGACGCCCGGCGGGTCGAGGGTCTGGACGATGCGGAGGACACGTTCGGCCCCGGCGACCGTGGTGCCGCGCGGCATCGACTCCACGATCTCTTCCAGGCTGTACTGCAGGTAGCCGTTGTCGTCGAGGTTGAAGATGATGTTCTCGGCGATCGCGTTGGTGCGCTCGTCCAGGTCGAGCAGGGTGAGCTGGTCGGCGAGGTAGCGCTGGAGCGAGATGGAGGGCGCGGCGGTGTTCTGCATGGCGTCGAGCTTGGGGTCGCGCTCGTCGCGCCGGGGCCGGGCCGGGGCCTGGGACGAGTAGTCGCGCATGCGCTCTTCCATCTCGATCATCTTGTCGAATTCCGACTCGTCATCGGTCCGCTCGTCCGACAGTTCCTCGACCTCCTCGGGCTGTTCGTCGCGCGGCTCCTCCTCCTCGAGGATCGGGTTCTCGAGCATCTCCTGGTTGATGCGCTGTTGGAGTTCCAGGGTGGGGAGTTGAAGAATTTCGATGGACTGGATGATCTGCGGCGCGAGCCGCATCTGCATCTCTTGTTTCTGGTAGATCGACAGGTCCATCTTCATTGGCATCGCCGAAAAACCCTCTCAATCCCTGAATTGGCAACGGGTTGTCAATCTCATTGTCGGCCGAACGTCGACGTTATTTAGGCTGTCTGAGAGAACTCTGGTGGAGCAGGCATTCTTGCCTGCTGCCCGGCAGACAGGAATGTCTGCCCCACCCTTTTGTTAGAGCTCCTTGGCCTCGACGCGCTGCCGCCCGGCGATCGCCCCGGCGACCGTCCCCTTGGCCGCGTATTCGAGCTGCCCGCCGGCCGGAACCCCGCGGGCCAGCATCGAGACCGCGACCCCGAGCGGCGCCAACTGCTCGACCAGGTAGTTCGCCGTCGAGTCGCCCTCCGTGTCCGGGTTCGTTGCGATGATCACCTCGTCGATCCCGCCTTCCCGGACCCGCCCGATCAGGCGGCCGATGCTCAGGTCCTCCGGGTGCACGTCGTCGAGCGGGGCGATGTGTCCGCCCAGCACGTGATACAGCCCCCGGTAGCTGCCGCTCGACTCGATCATCGCCAGGTCCTGCACCCGCTCGACCACACACACGGTCGACCGATCGCGGTTCCGCGCCGAGCAGATGGGACATGGGTCCTGCTCGGTGACATTATAACAAATCGAACAGCGTTTGGCCCGGGCCTTCACGGCGCGGATGGCGTCGATCAGCTTCCGGGCCTCGGCCTTGTCCGCCGACTGGACGTAGAAGGCGAGCCGCCGGGCGGTGCGCACGCCGATGCCGGGCATCTTCGCCAACTGCGCCGTCAGCGCATCGATACTCTCCGAGCCCTTCGCCATTCGTCACCTCAGAACATGCCCGGCATGGCCAGCCCGCCCGTCACCTTCGACATCTCCTCCTGGGCCAGCTCCTCCGCCTTCTTGCTCGCCGCCGACACGGCGGCGATGATCAGGTCCTCGAGCATGTCCACGTCCTCCGGGTCGACCACCTCCGGGTCGATCTTGAGGGCGACGAGCTTCATCTTCCCGTTCACCTGCGCGGTCACCATCCCCCCGCCGGCGGACCCCTCGACCACGCGGCTGGCCAGGTCGTCCTGGACCTGCGCCATCTTCTTCTGCATCTCCTGGGCCTGCTTCATCAGGTTGCCGAACTGGTTCGCTCCTCTAGCCATCACTGGGCTCCTTCCCGGTCTGGTCTTGGGTGTGGACGACGCGGCCGTTGAACAGGGCGAGCGCCTTCTTGATGTGCTCGCCCTTCGGCTGGGCGGTCGGCCGTTTCGCCGGCCGGCGCCGGCCGTCCGCCGCCGCCCGCAGCTCCACCGTACACCTCGACCCGTGGGCCTTCGACAATGCCTTCTCGAGCAGCGGCTTGTTCTGTTCCGCCTGCTGGACGCCGAACGGATCGAGCTCGATGATGAACCGGGCCGGCCCCGAGGGGACGGCTCCCTCGGCAGGGGTGCACGAGCCGTCCTTCAGCATCGTGGCCAGCGGGGGCTTGGCCCGTGCCAGCTCGGCGAGCGCATCGGCCCAGACGTCGCCCGTGCGGGCGGGTTCGGCGGGCGGCGTCGCCGATTTCGGCGGGTCTTTCGCCGGACGCTGCGCCCGCTGGCGGCCGGAGCCGCCGGCCCGCCGGCCCGAGCCCGACCGGCCCCCGGCGCCCCGCCCCGCGACCTCGCTCACCAGCTCGTCGAGCGGGCGGAGCTGGTGGATCTCCGCCGCCTTCAGCACGGCCAGCTCGAGCACGATCCGGCTCTGGCTGCTCTGCCGCGCCTTCTTCTTCGTCTCCGCGAACATCTGCACCAGGTACATCAGGGCGTCGGTCGAGAACGTCGATGCCAGCTCGCCCAGCCGCTCCCGGACCGACTCGCCCCGGTCGATCAGCTCGGTCTCCCGCCCCGCGACCCGGGCGAGAAGCAGTTCGCGGAAGCCGTCGACCAACTGTTGGATCAGTTCGTCGTCGGCCGCGCCCTTCGCCAGCGTCTCGTCGATGATCTCGATCGCCCGCTTCGCGTCGTGCTGCGCGATCGCCCCGAGGAGGTCCAGGACGACATCCTGGGGGACGCCGCCCACCAGCCGCGTGAGGTCCTCGACGGTGATGGTCTCGGCGGCGAGCGAGGCGAGCTGGTCGAGCAGCGACTCGGCGTCCCGCATCCCGCCGTGCGCGGCGCGGGCCATGGCGTCGAGCGCCTCGTCGTCCGCCCGGATCTCCTCCTTCTCACAGATCATTCGCAGGTGCTCGGCGATGCTCGACGAGGGGATGCGGCGGAAGTCGAACCGCTGGCACCGGCTCTTGATCGTGTCGAGCAGTTTGTGCGGCTCGGTCGTGGCGAAGATGAACTTGACGTGCGGCGGCGGCTCCTCCAGCGTCTTCAACAGCGCGTTGAACGCCGCCGTGCTCAGCATGTGCACCTCGTCGATGATGTAGATCTTGTAGGCGGCGCGGGCCGGCGCGTAGCGGACGTTCTCGCGCAACTGGCGGACCTGGTCCACGCTGTTGTTCGACGCCCCGTCGATCTCGACGACGTCGACGTCGTCGCCCGTCTCGATCCGCCGGCAGATGCCGCACTCGTTGCAGGGCGTCGGCGACGTCCCTTTCTCGCAGTTGAGCGCCTTGGCCAGGATGCGGGCCATCGACGTCTTGCCCACCCCGCGCGGGCCGGAGAACAGGTAGGCGTGTGCCACCCGGCCCGACTTGATCGCGTTCCGCAGGGTCTCGGCCGTGCTCTCCTGCCCGACCACCTCTTCGAACGTCTGCGGGCGGTATTTCCTTGCCAGAACCTGGTACGACATCGCTCCCTTCCGCTGGTGATCGCCGGCTCGTATGCGGGCGCCGGTGTGCCCGGCGCCCGGACGGATGTTTGAGGCCGTGCGGGCCTCCGTCGACGCTGCTCACGACCGTCCCGACGCGCAGTTGGCTCCAGCCAGGCAGCCCCGCGGCACACAGAGCTCTGCGCTTATGGCTGCTGCCTTCCGGCCCTGACCAGGTTCACGCCGCCCTGTTGCACGGGACCCAGCTTTCAACGCCACTTACGCGCCGCGATCGACCGTGGGCGAGGCGCCTCGGGAGGCGCTTCACCCTGCTATAGCGGATTGCAGGTCATGCCGACAAGTCGGCACTCAGGGAGCCGCTACCTCCCCGCTAAGCACGGCCGAATCTCTCGGTGCTCCGGCGGCCGTCGCCGCCTACCGAAACTCTACCACGGAACGCCCGGCGCGTCAAGCTCGCCCCGTGCCGAGGCATTTGCCATGTCCCCTGGTGCGATCACAAATTGTAGCCGAGGTCCATGACCTCGGCCCTTTTCCGGCCTCATGGAGGCCGGCTACAGTCACGTCTGGGCGCGCATGACGGTCTCCGACAACGGGACAGGCATGAGCGCGGAGGTCAA
>JAWODX010000385.1:0-5851 GCA_046483085.1 Planctomycetota bacterium | reverse complement strand
GTATCGCCGCAGCTTCGAGAACGCGTCGCTCAGGCCCGCCTGGTTCTTGAAGACCCGCCCGAGCGTCGCCGGCGGCTCGTCGGGGTCGGTCCTCTTCCGGACGAACTCCCGCAACTTCGCCAGGTCGTGATCGATCATGTCCCGCTCCAGCTTCGGGATCCGCCGCAGCCGCCAGATGGTCGACGCGATCTGATCCGCGAGGAACGACTCGACCTCGCCGGCCGGCTCGAGCTCCGCGATCAGCTCCTCCCGGAACTCGTCGAACGCCGCCGCCTCCTCGTCGCTCAGCACGCAATCCTCCGCCAGGAGCCCGTGTTTCAGCGCGTTCCGCTTTGTCCGCTCGATCGCCTCGAACGCCTTCGCTCCCTTCGCTTTCAACGCATTGACCCGATTCTGTAGCGCGCGCATTTCCGGCTTCATACCGCACCTCCTCTTCACCGGGAACCGTCAGTCGGAGAACAGACCCACCATACGTATACCGCAGGAGAAAGGGCAGAACAGGAACCAGGGAGCCCTGACAGAACGGCTGTTGACAGGATTCCCAGGATCAGCGGGACACCTCGCCCAGCAAGAACCGCGAAATCGATGCCCTGCGTGGGACACGGAGATTCCGTTTTCCGGCCTGGCGGCTGATCCCGTCGAGGGGGGGGGTGACAGGGTCCGAAATCGCTCCAACTGCGGAAGTTGGGCCGATGTCTCACAACTCATTGGCTGGCTGCCCGCCACGCGGTGGCAGGCAGGAATGCCTGCCACACCGGCAAGATACCCTGGTTGGGTGGGGCGGACATTCCCGGCTGCCGGGTTGTCAGACAGAGCCCGGCGCGGGCGGGGAGCCGAGCAGCGTCTCGGCCAGCTCGGCACTCATCCCGAGGATGACCCGGTCGCGGCCCACCGCGCCCTCCGTTCGCGAGTCCGGGCAGCCGAACGACACGCAGATCTCGTCGGTGAGGTACGCTCTCACGGCGACGTTTCCGCAGACGGCCATGACGCTGGAGACCCGGATCTGCGGCGTCTCGCCGCGGTTGGCCTGCCATCGATGCAGCACACGCATGACGGCTTCCGGCTGGGCGTAGGTGAGCACGACGTCGGGCGTGCCCGGGCCGCCGACGCGCACCGCCCCGGCGGGGTCCGCCAGATGGGGCGTCTCCCGAATGGCGCGGAGCGCCGAATCCGAGCCCGTCCCCATCTTCTCGGCCATGGTGGCGGCCAGCTCGTCGTCGGCCTCCGTCGTCCACCCGAAGGCGCGGCGGGCGCCCGGGCAGTCGACGAGGCCGGGGGTGAGGACGATCGGCCGTATGTAGGATTCGGAGACGGCCTCGCAGAACCGCATGGTGCGGTCCGCGAGGGCCTCCGTCGGTGTCTCGGCGAGGAACCGGACACCGGTCCATCGCCCGCCGATTCGCTTCTGAAGCTCTGGGACAATATCCAATCTACGTTCTCCTTTCCGTCGCCGACGCCTCGCCTCCGGTCGGTTCCTCTGCCGGGTCCGTCCCGAGCAGTTCGCCCGACTGCAGTCGCAGATGCCGGGTCCCGATATCGAGCAGCGAGGGATCGTGGGTAACGAGCAGAATGGTACGCCCGTGTTCCCGTTCTTCGCGCAGGCAGCGGGCGATGATCTGGGCGTTCGGGGTGTCGAGGTTGCCGGTCGGTTCATCGGCGAGGATCAGTCGTTTGCCTCCGATCATGGCCCGGGCGACGGCCGCCCGCTGCTGCTCGCCGACGCTGAGCTCGCCCGGCCGGTGGGCGAGTCGGTCCTCGATCTGGAGGCGGCGGGCCAGCCGCCGCACCTCGTCCAGCCCCTCCGCCTTCCGCCCCTGGATGACGAGCGGCATGCGGATGTTGTCCAGCATGCTGAGGTACGGGATGAGGAAGTAGCGCTGAAAGATGAACCCCACGGTGCGTTTTCGGTAGCGGTTTCGCGCGGCGGGAGCCCAGCCGTAGACGTCGTCGTCCTGGAAGAGCACCCGGCCGGAGTCGGGCGGGAGCATGCCGCCGAGCAGGAGGAGGAGGGTGCTTTTCCCGCTGCCGCTCGGGCCGTGTACCACGACGAACTCGCCCTCGTCGATGTCGACGTTCAGGTCGTGGACGGCGACCACCGATCGGCCTCGCTGGTCATAGGTCTTGGTCACGTCCTGCAGCTTCAGCACGGGGGTCACTCCTCGGTCAGGATGACGTTGGGATCGAGCCGGACCAGTTTCGCCATGGGGAGCAGCGCCGCAACGAGCACGACCAGGCAGATAAGCAGGGCGACCCGGGGGAACTCGCTCCAGATGGCGGCGACCGGCCGGGTATTCGTCACCAGCATGGGGGACAGGAACTCGCGGGAGAGGCAGGAACCGATGGCGAACCCCACCACGGAGGCGACCAGGGCGATGGCGAACAGCTTGGCCAGGTACAGGCCGACGATGTGCACGTACCCTGCGCCCATGGCCAGGAGGATGCCAATCTCGCGCCGCCGCTCCGAGACCTCCTGCAGCCCGGTGACCGCGATGATGACCACGGTGATGGCGAAGACCAGCGCCAGGAGGTAGTCGAGGTATCCGCTCGTCGTGCGCCGGGCGAGGTCACGGCCCCTTGCGATGTTCGTCTTCTTGAGCACCCGGTACCCGGGGAACGCGCGGCCCATCCGCTCGCGCTGCTGTCGCATCACCTGGGCCAACCTGCCCACGCCCCCGCGGAAGTGCATGCAGAGGAACGCCCAGATCACGTTGATCCGGCCCGGCTTCCGCAGAAGCTCCTGCGCGGTCGACAGGCGGACGTAGACCCGGTAGTCGTCGAGCGACCCCTGCGACTCCAGCACCCGGGTGACGGTCAGCCGGCGGCCGCCGACGGCCATCTCGTCGCCCTGCGAGCAGCCGAGCAGCTCCGCCGCCCGCGCCCCCAGACGGGCACACCCCTCGGGCACCGGTTCTGTCAGGTGCGGCTTCTCGGCGCTCTCGTCGGCCCGGTGCACGGGCCGGACACCCGTGAGCACGACCGGGTGGCCGTCTACCTGGACCCACTGCTGCAGCACGGAGGCGTAGTACCTGGTATTGAACTCCAGGTGCTCCGCCATCCGGGGGGTGACCTCGTCGGGGAAGTCGACCTGGTCCTCGGTGCACAGGTAGGTATCCCGCGGTTCGGCCCGCTCGGGCACGATGTACGCGTTGTGGCCCATGTGCTTCATGATGAGCTGCATGGACCGATTGGAGAAGCGGGCGCTGTTGCCCACGTAGACGTAGAGCGAGACCAGCGCCGTCATGGCCAGGGCCAGGAGCGCGGTGACCTGCCACCGGTGCCTCGCCTGGGAGAGCAGCATCTTCAGGAACATCGGCGCACGTCCTTTCCCGGTCGATAATCGTTCATGTGGTTTTCGCCGCGTCGTTCGCGAAGAGCAGTCCGGCGAACCCGTACGCCGGGCCGGCGTCCGCGACCACCTCGGCCTCCCGCACCGGCTCGTCGGGGCCCATGGCGAGGGTGCTCGCCTGATCGACCAGGCGGAACCCCGCCGCCCGGGCCAGGTCGACCGCCTCCCGGCAGGTGTAGAACGTTGCCGCGGAGTAGAACGGATGCCCCTGCCGGGCCAGGCGCCGGTAGTGCCGGCCCCAGCCGCTGTCGGCGGGGACGATGCCCACGAGGAGCCGCCCGCCGTCGCGGAGCACCCGGGCGAACTCGGCCATCGCCGGCCCCGGCGCGCCCAGGAAGCACAGCGTCACCACCAGGAGTACGCCGGAACGGGAGCCGGAGGGACAGGGAAGTTCCTCGGCCGCGGCGCGAACGGTCCGGACGCCGCGGGCCGCCGCCTTCCCGAGCACGGCCGTCGACGGGTCCACCCCTTCGGGCACCCCGAGCGCCTCGGCGAACCGGCCGGTCCCCACCCCGACCTCGATCCACCCGGACGGGTCTGCGGGCATCAGGGAGCGGAGGCAGTCGACCTCGGCGGCGAAGATGGCCGCGCCGCGCGGGCTGTCGAACCACGCGTCGTACCGGTCGGCCAACCTGTCGAAGAGCGCGGCGCTCATGGTCAAATCGTTGTCTCAGAAGTACATGCGGTCGGCGACGAGATACTGGAAATCGGTCTCCCGTTCGTTCGGCCGGACGTGCTCGATGTCCCGGGCGACCTGCTCCGACTGCTGCCGGATCGGGTGCGAGAGCAGCATGGTGCGGGCGCCGGCGAGGGCGGCGTTCCCCAGCCGGACGATCTTGTCGGCGGCCGGCGGCAGCAGCCCGATGGCCACCGCGTTCTCCGGGTTGACGAAGTTGCCGAACCCGCCGGCCAGGTAGATCCTCCCGATGTCGGCCAGCTCGACCCCGTAGTACTGGATCAGCAGGTCCTGGTCGGCGCGGAGCCCGGCCTTCGCCGTGATGAGCTGGTAGATGTCCTGCTGGCTCAGCGAGATGCCCTCGGCGACGTGGAAATCCTCCCGGACCTTCGCCGTCCGGGTCATCCGCCCGGTCCGCAGCAGCTCGGCGAGCAGGTCGATCAGGCCGGACCCGCAGATGCCGACCGGCGGCCTGTTCCCGATCGTCTCGAAGTCCACGTGCTCGTCGTGGAGCCAGATGTTCTTGATCGCGCCGGCGATGGCCCCCGTGCCGCACCGGATGGTCGCGCCCTCGTAGGCGCCGCCCGCCGCGCACGACGCGGTCATGATCCTGCGGCGATTGCCGACCGCCACCTCGCCGTTCGTCCCGATGTCGATGAGCAGGTTGACCGCCTCGTCGTGGTACATCCCGCAGGCGAGGATATCGGCGAGGGCGTCGGCCCCGGCGTGTCCGCCGATCAGCGCGGCGCCGTAGGCGATACAGGCGGGGTTGAGTTTCAGGCCGAGTGTTCGCGCCCGGACTCTCCGGCTCCCCAGCTCGCCGGCCTGGTAGGGGATGACGCCGAGGGTGCTGACGTCCCGGCCGAAGAAGAGCTCGCGCATGGTGCTGTTGCCGACGACGACGGCTTCGTAGACCTTGTCGCGGAACTCGCCGTGCCGGGCGGCGAAGTCGGCGAGCTGCTCGTTGATGCTCGTCACCACGCACGCCTGCAGCTCCTGCAGGCCGCGCTCGTGCTCCATCGTGAACCCGATGCGGGAGATGACGTCGTTGCCGTAGGAGATCTGCGGGTTCTTGCGGCTCAGGGTGGCCACCGTCCGCCCGTCTTCCAGGTCCACCAGTTGCATGACCAGGGTGGTGGTGCCCACGTCGATGGCCAGGCCGTAGATCTCGCCGCGGTAGGGGCCGAGGTCGCCCTCGTCGGCGTGCACCACCCGGTTGCCCGATTGACAGACCGCCGGGGCGCGGTCCACGTGACTGTCGAGGGTGTCGGCGAGGATGGAATAGTCGCCGGAGTCCCGGACGAACACCTCGAGGTCGGCGGCGGTGTCCCGCACGACGGCCTGGCAGGCGAGCCGCTGGTCGGGGCCGAGCGAATGCTCCTGCTCCGCCGCGGTCCGCTCTGCCAGGGCCTCGGCGCCGCGCTCGATGCGGACCACGCAGCGGCCGCACGTGCCCAGGCCGCCGCAGTCGGACGCGATCTCGACCCCGAGCCGCTGCGCGTGCTCGAGGATAGTCCCCTCGAACGCCTCGATCCCGTCGCGTCCCCTTCGGTACTGCGGGAAATAAATCCGTCCCATTCGCCTTGCCCCTTCCATGGCTTCGGACCGGGGGAGACTCTTCACGCGGACCGCCACGGGCGGCCATTTATTCTGGCAGTAGTATAATGTTCGGGCCCGCGAAAGTCAAAGCGCCCCGGCGCTCGCGGCGGAAACGCGCAGGAACATCGTATCCACCTTGCGGGGGCGGGGGCAGGCCCGCGCCTGAGCAGGCCTGTCGGAGGCAGCCTGCTTTTGCCCGGGTGTCGACCTCATGTGGGCGGCGTCAACCC
>JAWODX010000390.1:0-4959 GCA_046483085.1 Planctomycetota bacterium | reverse complement strand
CTTCTGGCATACCACCAGCTATGGAAGCGAGGATTAGGAATGTTTTCTTTCGACAGCACACCGACGCTGCGAGAATACTATACAATACTATTCTCGCAGCGTCGGTGTGCTGTCGAAAGAAAACATTCCTAATCCTCGCTTCCATAGCTGGTGGTATGCCAGAAGGGCGCGGTTACCCCACGGGCGACTTGCTGGCGCGGGCGCTCGAGTTCTCGCCGGTCATGCTGCTGGCGAAGCCGACGTCCCCGGCCAGGCTGATCGAATCGGTTCGCATGGTGCTCGAGACCCCGCACCCGCTCCCGGTCTGTCCGGCGACCGAGTGGGCCGACTCGGCGCGGCGCCAGTTGAGCGTCAGCTCGGGCGAGGTGAAGACCTGCCAGGGGACGGGCCTGCTCCGGGCGAGTGCGATCGGGTCGTGCGTGGTGGTCGCGGCGCTCGACCCGGCCGCCGCGGTCGGCGGGATGGCGCACGTGATGCTGCCGGGGGCGTCCGGCGGCGGGCACATCCCCAGGCGATGGAAGTACGCCCGCGACGCGGTCGAACAGATGTTGAGCAGCATGGCCGCCCTGGGCGCCGACGCCGCCCGGGCCCGCGTCTGCCTCGTCGGGGGCGCGAACGTCCTCGGCCCCGCGCACGTGAGCCCCGGGCCCGAGATCGTGGAATCCCTGACCGGGATTCTCGGGGGCCGCGACATCCCGACGGTCGCCCGGGCCGTCGGCGGCACACAGCGGCGGAGCTGCACCCTCGACGTGGCGACCGGATGCGTGACCTGCACGGTCGGGGGTTCGGCGACGCGGACGCTCTGGCAACCCGGGATGGACGGTGCCGGCCCCGACCGAGACCGTCGCCCGGCAACCCGCGAAGGCACGAGAGAGGTGCCCACATGAAGCGCAAGAAGCGCAAGACGAAGGCGAAACTGCGCGAGGAGATCGAGCGGCTTGAACGGCGCGGCGCCGAACTGGAAGGTTCGAAGGTCGGCGCCGAGCAGGAGGCGCGGGAGAACTACGCGCTCATGCAGGGCCTGATCGAGGGGATGCCGGACCCGGTGTTCCTGAAGGACCGCGACAGCCGCTACCGGCTGCTCAATACGGGGATGGCGCGGGCGCTGGGACAGGAGTCGGTCGACGAGGTCGTCGGCAGGGACGACACCGAATTCATGCCCCTCGATCTGGCCCGGCGGCTCCAGGAGAACGACCGCGAGACAATGGAGTCGGGCGAGTCGATCGAGTTCGAGGAGACGGTCCAGACCGTGAAGGGCCTGCGGCTCTTCCGGACGATGAAGACGCCGTACCGCGACGAGACGGGCGCGGTCGTCGGCGTCATTGGCGTGGCCCGCGACATCACCGAACGGAAGAAGGCGGAGGAAGAGCGGGACGCCGCGTACCAACAGCTCCAGGCCACCGAGCAGCAGCTCAGGGCCGCCAACGAACAACTCACGGCGAGCGAGCAGCAGCTCCGCGCGTCCAACCAGCAACTGCAGGCGTCCAACCAGCAGTTGCAAGCCAGCGAGCAGCAGCTCCGCGCGTCCAACCAGCAGCTCGCAGCCAGCAACCAGCAGCTCCGGGCGACCGAACAGCAGCTCAAGGCGGAGCGAGACCGGGCGCAGAGCTACCTCGAGGTCGCCAATGTGATCTTTGTCGTCATCGACGCCGACGAGACGGTTTCGCTCATCAACCGAAAGGGCTGCGAGATCCTCGGATACGAGCGGGACGAGATCCTCGGCAGGAACTGGTTCGACACGTTCCTGCCGCCGCGGCTCAGGGACCACGTGAGGGCCGTCTTCGACCGTCTGATGGCCGGCGACGTCGAATCGCCGGAATCCTATGAGAATCCCGTCGTGACCAAGGAGGGCGGGGAGAGAATCGTCGCCTGGCGCAATACGACCCTCACCGACGATGCCGGCAATCCGACCGGCACCCTCGGTTCCGGGCAAGACATCACCGAACAGAAGCGGGCGGAGGAGGCGCTGCGGCGGAGCGAACAGCGCTATGCGCTCGCAGAGCGCGCGGCCCAGATCGGAAGCTGGGAGTGGGACGTCCGGATGGGCCGAGGCACCTGGTCGCCGGCGATGGAACGAATCGCCGGCCTCGAGCCCGGAGGATTCGGCGGGACATTCGACGACCTGAAGGCCCACGTCGCGCCCGACGACCTCGAGCGAACGAAGGCCGCGTTCGACGCCTGCGCGCGCGGCGAGGGCGGATATGACGTCGAATACCGCCTCATCCGCGCCGACGGATCGGTGCGCTGGGTCCGCGACGTGGGCCAGCTCGTCTCCCAGGGTGAGAAGCCCTCGCGTGTCGTGGGCGTCTGCATGGACATCACCGAGCGCCGCCAGCTCGAAGAGCAGCTCCGCCAGTCCCAGAAACTCGAAGCGGTCGGCCGGCTGGCCGGCGGCGTCGCACACGATTTCAACAACATCCTCACCGGCATCACCGGCTACGCCGAGTTCCTCGTCGACGAGTTCGAGCCGGGCTCCCGGCCCGCCGAGGACCTCGCCGAAATTCAGGACCTCGCCGCCCAGGCGGCCGCCTTGACTCGCCAACTCCTCGCCTTCAGCCGCCGACAGACCATCGAACCGGTCGTCCTCGACATCAACCACGTCCTGCAAGACACCACCAAGATGCTCCGGCGCCTCATCGGCGAGGACATCGAACTCGAACTCCACCTCGCCCCCGACCTCGGAACCGTCCACGCCGACCCCGGCCAAGTCGAGCAGATCCTCATGAACCTCGTCGTCAACGCACGCGACGCCATGCCCTCCGGCGGCACCCTCACCATCGAGACCGCCAACACCGAACTCGACCAGGCCTACGCCGACCGCCACGCCGGCGTCTCCCCCGGCCCGTACGTCCTGCTCGCCGTCACCGACACCGGACAGGGCATGGACGAGGACACCCTGGGCCAGGTGTTCGAACCGTTCTTCACCACCAAGGCCGAGGGCAAGGGGACGGGGCTCGGGCTCGCCACCGTCTACGGCATCGTCAAGCAGCACGGCGGGAACATCTGGGCCTACAGCGAGCCGGGCAAGGGGAGCACGTTCAAGGTCTACCTCCCGCGCGCCGCGGAAGGCGAGGAAGCGGTCGGCCGCGGCGAGCGGGCCGCGCCCCGGGCCGCCGGCACCGAGACCATCCTCGTCGTCGAGGACGAGGAGCCCGTCCGAAAGCTCACCGTCCGGATCCTCGAAGGGCGCGGCTACACCGTCCACGCCGCCGCCGACGCCGAGGAAGCCGGCCGGATGCTCGAACAGGTCGGCGACCGCATCGACCTCCTCCTCAGCGACGTCGTCCTGCCCGGCACGAGCGGCCGCGAACTCTACGAGGCCCACGCGGACCGCTTCCCGGACATCAAGGTCCTCTTCACGTCCGGCTACACCGAGAACGCCATCGTCCACCACGGGGTGCTCGACGAGGGCGTCCACCTGCTCCAGAAACCGTTCACCGCCGACGGCCTCGCCCGCCGCGTCCGCGAGGCGCTCGACCACGACTGAAAAGCTGTGACAGAACAGCTTTCGACAGGATTTAGCACTACAACGCTACAGTGCCGCAAGCGGATGGGCGTAAGGCACGGGCGAAGACCACAATACGGAACTCTTCACCTGTATCGTGGCAGACAGGAATGTCTGCCCCACCGATGCGGCGGACTCTGGCCGGTGGGGCAGGCATTCCTGCCTGCCCAGCCCATTCCGCGGGGTTTCCAGAACGCAGCCAGCGAGGAGAAGTAGCGTTGTAGTGCTAATCACACAGGTAGTCGCCCACCCCTGCGAAGAGCTTGACCAGGACGATCAGCGCGTAGCAGCTCGACCGGGCGCAGACGTACCCCCGGCCCACCTCGTTCAGGCCGCCGCGCATCCGCGGGCTGACCTCGCCGTCGTCCTGCGAGGCGTACAGCGCGGCCAGCGCCCGCTCGACCGTGCCGTCCTGCGCCGTCGAGACCGACACCAGGTCGCCGGCCTCGTGGAGCACGTTCAGGACGACGGGGATGGAGGCGACGCTGTCCTCGAACCGGCCGTCCTCGCGCTGCGCCTCGAACACCGCGTCGAGGAATCGCTCGACGGACCGCAAGTATCGTTCGTTGCCGGTCGCGCGGTAGGCGCAGAGCAGGCCGAGGGTGCTGAGGTCGTCGTTCGCGCGGTGCAGGCCGCCCTGCGGGTCGGCGTCCGGCGGCTGCTTCGTCTCGCGGTCGATGCTGACGAAGTACCCGCTCGGCTGCTGGACGTGGTCGACGAGGAGGTCGGCGATCTTCGTCATCGGCTCGCCGGTCCACTTGTCGTCGCCGGTCTCCTTGGCGAGGTGGTAGAGGAAGTTGAGCGAGCCGCCCTGGAAGCAGCCCTGGAGGTCGTTGCGCATGCGGCGTGCCTGGTGGGGGAACTGGGGCTCGAACCGGTGGCCCCAGAGCGGCCAGCCCTGGTCGTCGCGCCCGCGTGCGAGGAACCACTCGGCCCAGAGCCGCGCCCGTTCGAGCCACTCGGCGTCGCCGGTGTGGCGGTAGAGCTCGATGAACGCCCACGCGACCGAGAGCGTGTCGCGGGTGAAGCACCACGGGGTCTGCGGCGTCTGCTCGCGGATCGCGCCGTACCACTCGGGTTTGAACGGGTCGAAGATCTGGAGCGCCTTCATGTAGCTGCCCATGCGGAGCGCCGCCCGCTCGCAGGCGGGATCGTCGAAAGCCTTGTATGCGGCGAGCAGGCCCATGGAGGCGAACGCGAGGTTCCAGTTCTGCGCCTGGTACTCGCGCCCGTCGCGGTAGACGAGCCAGGGGAACGACCCGGCGGCGGGATTATCCGTCCGCCACGGCGACTGCACCGTCACCAGCCAGTCGGCGATCCCACGGGCGCACGCCAGCCCCTTCGTCTTCGTCTCGGCAGCACTGCTGTCCCGTTATAAGTCGAACAATGGCAACTGGATATGCGACTCGCCTTTCTTGAGTGGAAGTTCGGAAGTCGTAAGTGCTTCCCTGATA
>JAWODX010000271.1:0-6837 GCA_046483085.1 Planctomycetota bacterium | reverse complement strand
CCTGCGCGAGGGCTGGACGATAATGGACACTTTTGTCCCGGACGGGGAAGATGGCTGAGCGCTTCGAAGGTGAGATAGACGACCTGTACCAGAAGTGGATATCCAGCCCCTCTGCCGTGGTGGGGGCCAGGCTTGCCGACAGGCTCAGGCAGGAGGTGATCATCATGGACGAGGCAGAGCAGCTCGATTCCAGACGATCGATGTCGAACAAGAACGTGGAGTTCTGGAATCTCTGGCAGACCATGCGCTTCCGGCAGATCACCAGCATCCTCACGCTGCCGACGCGATCGGCGCTCGACAAGCGCGGGATGGAGCTCGCGGGAACCAGACAGAGGCCCAGGACTCGCACGGCACGGTCCTCGTCGTCGACGACGACCTGATCGAATGCCGGTCCCTCTCCGAGTTCCTCAAGCTGGACGGCTACCAGGTCGAGTCGGCCACCAGCGGCCAGGAAGCACTCGAACGGCTCAAGCAGAGCTCGTTCGACATCCTCCTCACCGACGTCAACATGCCCGAAATCACCGGCTTCGACCTGCTCGACGAGGTCAACAAGAGCTACCCCGACACCGTCGTCATCCTCATCACCGGCTACGGACAGATCGAGGGCGCCGTCCGAGCCATCAAGGAGGGCGCCTACGACTACATCACCAAGCCGCTGATCGACGACAGCGTCAAGATGATCCTCAACCGCGCCCTGGAGCAGCAGCACCTCAAGCGAGAAAACGTCCAGCTCAAGAAACAGCTCGGCCTGCTCGTGGGCCCCGCCGAGCTCATCGGCCGCGACCACAAGATGAAGAAACTGTTCGAGATGGTCGATTCCGTCGCCGATTCCCGGGCGACCGTCCTCCTCACCGGCGAGAGCGGCGTGGGCAAGACCCTCGTCGCCCGCACCATCCACACCCGATCCGCACGAAAGGACAAGCCGTTCATCGAGGTCTCGTGCGGGTCGCTGCCCGAGTCGCTCCTCGAAAGCGAACTCTTCGGCCACGCCAGGGGCTCGTTCACCGGCGCCGTCGCCGACAAGGAGGGCAAGTTCCAGGTCGCACACGGCGGCACCGTGTTCCTCGACGAGATCGGCGACGCCCCCCTCTCCATGCAGATCAAGCTGCTCCGCGTCATCCAGGACCGCGTCTTCGAGCGCGTGGGCGACAACAAGTCGATCCACACCGACGTCCGGCTCGTCGTCGCCACCAACAAGAGCCTCGAGGAGGAAGTGGAAGCCGGGCGCTTCCGCGAGGATCTCTTCTACCGGATCAAGGTCCTCACCCTCCACATCCCCCCGCTGCGCGAACGGCTGGGCGACCTCCGGCGCCTGGCGGAATACTTCCTCGAGAAGTACGCGAAAGAGAACAGCAAGGAGATGACCGGGATCTCGGAGCAGGCGTTGGCCCAGATGCAGCAGCACGCCTGGCCGGGGAACGTCCGCGAGCTCGAAAACGTCATCGAGCGGGCCGTCATCCTCTGCGAAGGCGAGGAGATCCGGGCGGAAGACCTGCCCTTCGGCAAGGGCGCCGAGGACCTGGAGCCGGCGGACGAAGAAAGCGCAGTCCCCGTCCTCCCCCTCAAGAAAGCGCTCGAAATCCCCGAGAAGGAAATCATTCGCCGCGCGCTCGACGCTCACGACTGGTCCCGTTCGGACACCGCCGACACCCTCGAGATCAACCGAAGCACCCTGTTCAAGAAGATGCGCAAGTACGACCTCGAGCCGCCCGAGGACCCCGGCGATGACACCGATGACTAGCCCGCTCCCCATCGCCTCGCGCCCTCGAAGGGCCGGGGGCGCCGCCGGCCTGTGGCTCGCCGCCCTCGCCGCGCTCCTCGCGGCCATCCTCGTCGCCGCCCTCGCCCTCATCCCCACGGACGAACCGCCCCCGCCGCCGCACACCGAGCTGCCCGACAACGCCTCGCCCGACGACTGCTGGCGCTTCGCCCAGCATCAGCCCGCCCTGTTCGACCGCCTCCAGCCCGTTCAGGACCCCGCCCTCCTCGTGGCAGGTGGCGGCCCCGGCGACCGGGTCTGGGAGCGCCGGCTCGAGACATACCGCAGCGTGGTCCTCGGCCCGGATTCCGGGCCCTCGCCCCGGCAGCAGCGGATGCGGCTCGACTACCTCGGCCGCCAGGACGTCGCCGGGGCGTGGGACGTGGCCCGCGACCTCAACGAATCGTTGACCCGGCGAATGACCAAAGCCCCGCCGGAGCAGATCCGGAAACAGCTCGAGGCGTTCGACCTGGGCGGAGCCCGGCGAAGCGTTCTGGAGCTCGGCAACATGTTCGACGACACTCTCGAATGGCTGCAGTTCCTCGAGGACCTGCGAAACGCCGCCGAGACGCAGGGCCGGGGCCTGAACCGCCTTCATCAGGCCGAGACGTCCGACGGGCCCCCGTTCGTCCCCACCCAGTTGACCCTCGCCTATGTCGAGATCGCCCGGGGCCGCCCGGACGACGCCCGGGCTCGCTGTGAGGCGCTGCTCGCCTCGGATCCACCCCTCGCGCCGGCCGCTGAGGTCCGCACCCGATACGGCCTCGCCCGGGCGCTCGAGTTGTCCGGCCGGCTCCCCGAGGCCATCCAGCAGGTCCGCCAGATCCTCGCCGCGAAGCCCGCCCGCGTGGAAGACCGGCTCCGGCTCGCCGAACTCTACCTCGAGGCCCGGCGCGACGAGGACGCCAGCGCCCTGGCCGACGCCGTCCTCGAAGCCAGCCGCGAGCACCCGCGGGGGAACTACGTCAAGGGCCTCGCCTGCCTGCGGCTCGGCCGATTCGACGAGGCCGCCGAGCGGCTCAGCGTCGCCCGCCGGCTCCTCCCCGACGACCGGACCGCGCTCTTTCAACTGGCATTGGCCGAGGAGAAGGCCGGCCGGCACGCGTCGGCGTTTGCGGACTTCGTCGAGGCGGCGAACGCCGGGTACCGGCCGGCCTGGACCCGGCTGGCCGCCGCGGCCAGCGCACTGGCCGACCGGCGCCGCGCCGGCCAGATCGCCAGCGTCGCCCAGCAGGTGATCGAATGGCTCCCGTGGCTGGACCGGTCGCAGACCCCGAAGAACGAGCGCCGCCTCCTCTGGGAATACGCCCTCCGGTTCTGGACGGCGGCCGGCGCGTGGGGAGGGGAATACGACCGGGTCCGACGGACCGCCGGCACATTGCTCCGAGTGGCCGAAGACCGCGGGCGGGCGAACTACATCGTGGCCGGCGCACTGGCCGCGCGCCGGTATGTCGCCGCCGACGCACCCCTGGCGCTGTCCCGGCGCGATCTCGCCTTCTTCAACGCCCGGGCCGACAAGGAGCCCTCGGCCAAGTACTGCCTCGCCTTTCTCCTCGCCGCCGTCGGCGGCCGGCCACAGGCACGCCGCGTCCTCGCCGACCTCGTCAGCGAACATCCCGACTACACCCTCGCCCGCCTCCATCTCGCCCGGTTCTACGTCCTCGACGGCAAGACCGAACGCGCGGCGCGGATCCTCGAGCGGGCCGGCGGCCGGCCCTCCCCGCACGTCCGCCGCGCCCTGGCGACCGTCCGGAAGCTGCAGGGACAGACACTGGAGCCGAACCGCGCGGCGGCCGATGCCGCCGCGAGCGAACACATCCTCGGCCCGCATCTCGTGTTCTTCGCCAACGCCGCGTACGACGACCCCGTGGCGTTCGCCCGACTGATCGTCCTCCTCGACCCCGAGAACCCGGCCGCCGACCGGATCCTGCAATCCACGTATTCACAGGTGCGCCGGCACGGGGCGAAGGGGATCCGCGCGGCGGCGCGGGCCGACCCGGCGGCCGAGCTGGCGGTCCGCCGAGCCGTGGCCTCGTACACGACCGGCGAGGGGCCGCACCGGCTGGTGGTCGGCCGGTTCTGGGACGACCTGCCGGGCGCCCGCTAACGGAAAGGACCCCATGGTAGCGGCAGCCGGAAGCAGGAATCGCCGGATCCCCTGGCCCGCCCTGTTCGTCCTCGGCGCCGGGGTCGCCCTGCTCGCCGTCGCTCTCCTTCTCGCCTTGCGGCCGAAGCCCGGAGCGACCGTCGCCGATGCCCGTGAGCAGCTCGCCCGGGGGCAGGTCGATCAGGCGGTCGACGTCCTCAACCGGGTGCTGACCGGCCAGCCGGAGAACACCCGGGCGCTCCTCCTCCGCGCCCGTTGTCAGCTCGCGTACGAGCCGCCCGACTACGAGGCGGCCCGGCGCGATTTTCGGCGCGTGCTCGAGCTGGAGCCCGGCCACCCGCCGGCTCGCCTCGGCCTCGTCCGGGTCGACCTCGAGGCGCTGACGGCACGGCCCCGCCACGAACAGGCGCCCGACGCGTTCCAGGAGATCGTCCGGTCCGCTCGCGAGATTGCAGAGGCCCACCCGGAGCGGCTCGGGCCGTACGCGGTGATCGGGCGGGCGCACCACGCCCTGTTCACGTACCACGCGCGCCAGGCGGCGCTGATCCTGGAAGAGGCCGGCGGCGCCGAGCCGGTGGAGGCGGGCGTTGCCGGCGTGCTGGTCGGGCGGTTCGCCGCTGCCGAGACGTTCTGCGACGAGTGGCGCGCCCGCGAGCCGGACGCGGGCGGAGCCGGCCTGAAAGAGCACCTGGACGCCGCCCGAGAGCACTTCGCCCTCGCCGTCGACAACCTGCAGACCGCCTGCGGCACAGACGCCGGGCCGGGCCGGCCGGAGACCGAGCTCTTCCTCGCCGAGCTCTTCCTCAACCGGGGCGAGCTCGAACAGGCGATCGCCCGCGCCGACCGGGCGATGAAGAGGCCCGGGGCCGACGTCGCCCGGGCCGCGCTCGTCAGGACGCGGGCGCTCGACGAACAGGCCGAACAGCTCGCAACGGCCGGCCAGGCCGACGACGCCGAGCAGCTCACCCGCGGCAACATCGAGTTTCTCAGGCCGGTGCTCCGGGACTACCCCGAGGCCGGGGACCTGCGCGAGCTTCTCGCCGCCCAGTATGTGCGCGTCGGTCGCTACAGCGACGCCGCCGACGTGGCCGACTACGGCGCCGAGCCGTCCCGCCGCCGGCGCGGCCGGTACGTGGTCGCTCTCAGCCACCTCCGCGACGGCCGGTACGACGAGGCCGTGGCCGAACTCTCTCGGACCCGCCGCGCGATGAAAGACGATCCCCGGTTCCATCACGCGTTCGGCCTCGCCCTCTCGGGCGCCGTCGCGAGCGATGCCCCGGAACAGGCCATCGAGCAGTTCCAGCACGTGGTGCTCCTCCGCCCGAACTTCCTCCCCGCGCGGTTCCACCTCGCCCGCCTGTACGTGGGCAAGAGCTGGTTCGGGCGGGCCAAGGAACAATGCGAGCGAATCCTCGAGAGTCCGAATCGCCCGGAGCGGTTCGAGCTGCAGGTCTACCTCCTGCTGAGCGAGGTCGAACGGGGGCTGAGGAACTACGACGAGGTCATCCCGCGGCTGAGGGAAGCGGCCCGGCTCGCACCGACCGGAGACGCCCTGCTGGCCGGCGCACGCCTCCTGGCGGAACCCGGAACGCCCGACCCGCGGGATGCGGGCAGCCGGGCGGACTCGCCGGCCGAGAGCGACCCGACCTACCTCTGCGTTCGGGGCTACGTGTACCTCGACCAGAAGAAGCTGGAGCCGGCGCTGGAGAGCTTCAAGCGGGCGGCCACCCTCGACCCCGAGTACTTGATGGCCTACGTCCACATGGCCAACGCCCACGAGTCGGCCGGACAGCTCGACCAGGCGGCCGAGATGTACAAGGAGGCCCTGGACCGCAACGAGCGGCTGGCCCTCCCCCGGAACGCCGCCCTCCACTTCGGCTTGGCCGTGCTCTACATCCGGCAGAAGCGGTTCGGCCCGGCGGCGGAGCATCTGCAGCAGGCGTTGGAGATCGACGACGGTCACGCGGCGAGCCGGGCCTGGCTGGCCGACCTCCACCTTCGCCGGGGCGAGCTGGGAAAGGCGCTGAACCAGATCCGGACCGTCATCTACGCCGGCGAAGACAGGGCGGCCCTGCGCTTCTGCGCCGGCCTGATCCAGAGCCTCCGCGCCCGGCAGTCGGACGACGAAATCCGCCAGCAGATCCACGGGACCGCCCGGCTGACCGGCGCCGGGGGCGACGTGAGCCGTGACGACGTCGAGTCCGAACGCAGACACCGATGGGACCGGGCGGCGAGGCAATACGAGCGGGCCCTCCGGCTCGACCCGAACTTCCGCTACTTCCACGAGCTCATCCCCATCCACGCCATGCAGGCCGTCCGGTTCCCCGTCGCCTTCTACAAGATGGCACAGACCTGCCGCCGGGCGCTCCAGGACGCGCCGCCGGCTGACCGGCCCCGGCTCCGCCGACAACTGGCCGCCGCCTGCCTCGCCGTCGGCCTGAAAGACAAGGCCCTCGAGGCCGCGCGGCTGGCGCTCCAGCTCGCACTCGACGCCGAGCCGGCCGACGAGGCGGAGGTGCTCCGCAGCCGGTTCGTCCTGGCCAATTGCCTGCTCGCCACGAAACAGTTCGGCGAAGCACGCGCCGAGGCCGCCCGCATGAGCGGCGCCGTCCCCGGGTTCAAGCAGGCCTACACGCGCATGGTCAATCGCCTCGCTCTGTACGCCGCCGCGCCCGAGCGGCACCCGCGGCGGGGGGTGGCGATGACCCTGCACAAGTTGGCCGGCCGCGACCTGTGCCTCGCCCTGCTCTTCTCTCGCTCCGCGGCCCCCTGGCACCCGTTTGCGCGCGACCTCCACAGCCGGATCGTGCGGAAGGAGCCCGGGTCGATCCTCGCCCGCCAGGCCCTGGCCGAGCTGTACGTCGTCGCCTCCCGGCTGCGGGCCGCCCTCTCCACAGATTACGAGGCTGAGGAGTAACTAATACCCTGTCCTTGACGACATCCGCAGTGAAGCTATACCCGGGTAGTGGAG
>JAWODX010000218.1:0-8983 GCA_046483085.1 Planctomycetota bacterium | reverse complement strand
CTGCCCAGCCCATTCCGCGGGGTTTCCAGAACGCAGGCAGCGAGGAGAAGTAGCGTTGTAGTGCTAGCCCCTCTCGGGCAGCAGGGACCAGCACCGAAAGGCCAGGTGCAAGAGCGCGGTCCGGAGCGGCCGGAGCACCTGGGCCAGCGGGCCACGCGGCTCCGCCTCCGCCGCCGGCCGCGCCACCAGCTCCTCGGCCGCCCGGTTCACGTGGTCCATCGCCTGCCCCGGCGCGGCCGCCGCGATCAGCGCATGCCGGCTCGCCGCGCCGTACAGCCGGTCGGGCACCGCCGCCAGCCGGTCCAGCAGGCGGCGCACCCGCCGCGCCGGCTCCAACTCGACCGGCGGGATCACGCCGTCCGGGACGGGGGCGCCGAACTCGTCCCGCAGCCGCAGCAGAATCGCATAGAAGACCCGCGAGACCCCGTGCATCAACCCGCCGCTGCGAACCGCCGTCCAGTCCACCGACCCGCCGGCCGTGCGCACGATGTGCGCCAGTTCGTGGAGCTGGACCAGCGGGAAATCGACGAACAGGTGCTGGCGGATCACGTTGTGCGCGAGCCGGACCCGGACGTGCTGTTCCGGGGGAAGCACGGCGACCTCCCGACCGCCGACCGAAGCCGCCGGGCTTCGGCCGAAGAAGTCGTCCAGATCCAGGAACCCCAGGGCCGCGCAGCGCGGCGACCAGACGTGCACGTCGACCAGGGCCGGCGCGTCGAGCCGGAACGTCATCGGCTGCGAGCCCGACCGGCAGAGCCAGCCGCGGTCCGCCATCAACTCCCGCGCGCGGCCCGCGTGCTCCGGCCGCACCACGAGGTCCAGGTCCTCCATCGGGCGCACCGGCGCCGGGAGATACCCGGCGGGCGCCGGTTCCGCCAGCGACGCCGCGCCCTTGATCAGGCACACGCGAACGCCGTGGTCGTCGAGCAGGCCGACCGTGTCGCCGAGCTGGCGGCGAAGCAGCCGGCTTCGGAGGGTGCAGGCGGCGGCCCGCGCCTCGAGCGATCGAGGGATGTCGAAGCCGAACTCACGGGCCCGCGCGGCGACGGCGGGGCCGATCCGGTGATACGGGCGAGTCCGGAGGAAGTGAGAGAGCCGGCCGCCCTGGACCAGGCGGGTCAGCACCGAAGCGGCCTCATTCTCGGGCAGATCGCGGCGAAGGAACCGGGCGAGCAGCGCCCGGGTGCCGGGATGGCGTGGCTGGTCTTGCACGAGGTCGAAGGTTCAGACGCGGCGGTTCTTTCCCGACGCCCGGTCGAGCCGGACCGTGCCCGTCGTCGGCTTCTCTTTCTTCTTCGGCGGGCCGGTCGGCTTCGCCGCGACCTGGGTCATCTCGAAGCTGCGGATCACCGGACCGAAGTACACGCCGAACAGCGCCATCTTCTTCAGGAAATCGCGCTTGGACGCGCTGAAGCGGGGCGTCTTACGGCCGCGTTCTCGCTCGGTCATTCTGTCACTCCGGTCGGCGGCCAAAGCGCCGGGCCGCGGCGCCGGCCCGGGCCAGCGCGCTCCGCACCGTGGGGAACCGGTCGGGAAACTCCCGACGCAGACGCCCGGCTGCCTCAGATATTGTACAGCCGCTCGCCAGGCTTCGCAAGATACAGGCGGTAATCCGCCCCTCCGTCGAGAGCCCGGGCCGCGCCCCCCTCGACCCGGCCGCCAGGTCCGCCGGCGACGTCGGGAACGACCGGAACGTCGTGCCGTCGGAGCTTCGGCCGGCCGCCGAGACCTCCCACTGCCACCAGGCGCGCTCCCCGCCCGGCCCCATCCGCGCCGCCACGTCGGCCGCAATGGCCCCGTTCTTCTTCACCGCGAGCGGCTCGGACAGCGGCAGGAAGCCCTGCCCCCACAGGGTCGGCGGCGCCCCCGGCGCGTTGGAGAGCCGGACCCGCCGGGCGAGCTGCGCCTCGAACCAGACCGCGAGCCCGTGGACGGTCGCCTTCTTTCGCGCCCGCCACCGGACGCCGGCGTCGAAGGCGAACTCCCCGCCCGCCGCCAGATCCCCCCGATGCAGCTCCTTCGGCTTGCCCACCAGGTGCGCTGCCCGCAGCCCGACTTTGTGGACGGTGTTCATGACGGGCTCACGCACGGCGGAGAAGTCGATCCCGTACGCCGTCTGCTCGTCCGCCCACGGATCGATCCGCCGGTAGAGCTGCGGACAGGAGACCGGGGCGGCGCGGACCGAGACGGCGGCGGGGATCAGGCAGCCGGATGGCTTCAAGAGGTGGCGGCGCGCGTGCGCAAGGAGGCGCTCGGTGTCCGGGTCGACGAACGTGACGGCGAGGGCTTCGGTGATCAGCACGTCGGCCGGCTCGGGGAACGTGACCGAGGCAGCGTCGCCGCGGATGAATTCGATCCGGTCGGCGCATCGGTTCTCCTCGGCGATCTGTTTCGCGACCAGGATGACGTTCTCGCGCTCGACCGCGAACACCCTGCCCGCCCCGGCCCGGCAGGCGAAGATGGCGTAGGTACCGAGGCCGCAGCCGATGTCGGCGACCACGTCCCCCGGCTTCACCACGGCCTCGATCGCCCGGCGGAAGATATTGATCCGCACTTCGTCGCTCGCCATGTCGCGGTAGTGCGTGATCATCACGCCTCCGGGAGCTGATCCGAAACGAGCTCGACGGCAGCGTCAAGACAGCCGGCCTTCAGCTCCCAGGCGGGCGCCGACCGGACCATCCCCACGCAGAGGTCGAGCGTCCGTTGCGGACGGTTGGCGGCGTTGAACGAGAGCGGGAGCAGGAGCTCCATTGCGTGCCGCTCGGACAGGCGCACGCACCGGGCCGGCCCTCGGCGATCGAGGAACACGAGGGCGGCGATCGTCGCCCGCGCGCGCGGGCCCGAGCCGAGCGCAGCGGGGCTGACCGGCCGGACCGTCGCCGTGCCACCCTCCACGGGGATGCGCCGGCGGGGATGCGTCTCGAGCGGCGGCAACCGCCGCGCGGTCTCGTCCTCCACGAACATCATCCGGGGGAAACTGCGGACGTGGCGGCGGTCCGCCTCCGCCAGGGCCACCTCGTCGCTCATCACGCCCCAGCCGGCCAGGCCGAACGCGCAGGCGAGCGACGTTTTTCCCGAATCCGGCCCGCCCGCGACGACGATCGCCCGGCCGCCGCGCTCGACAACGGCGGCGTGGACCTGGGCGTATTCGTCGAGCCGGCCGAGCAGCCAGCGGACAATCTCGCCCTCGAGCCACGGGACGAGCTCCTCGGCGTCGGCGGCGTGCCAGAGGACGCGGCGCCCCCGGCGGAGGGCGAGCCCGTCGTCGTCATCGCGGACGACGAACGCGGCGTGGGGGCGCTGCTCATGGCGGGCGGTGAGGCAGGCGGGCAGGACGAAGCTGGCGATCTGTTCGGCGGTCCCCCGGGCCGCCTCGACGGCGAACCGGACGCCGTGGAGCTGGTAGCGGAGTCTCATTCGAGCAGGCCCTGGCGAGCGAGCTCGTGGGCCGTGCGACGCACGTCGGAGAGAACGGTCTCGGGGTCGGCCCCGGCCTCGGCCGCGGACGAGATCTCCGATGCGATCTCGGACAGCGAGCGCGATCCGTCCATCAGGCACCAGATGAACCCGGCGGTGAGGTTGAGCGAGTGGACGGTTTCGCTGTTCGGGTCGTAGAGTGCGCAGCCGTCGTCCAGTTCGCGGAAGAGCACGTCGTCGCGTGCCTTCGGCGTGTCGCTCGGTTCCACCGCGCGCCCTCACTCGTTCCGGGGCGATTCGAGGATGAACGTGACCGGCCCGGTGTTGACCAGCTCGACGTCCATCATCGCGGCGAACTCGCCCGTCTCGACGCCCAGCCCGCGGTCGCAAAGCCGGGCCACGAACTCCTCGTACATCCGCTCGGCCTGTTCCGGCTCGCAGGCGTTGCCGAACCCGGGGCGCCGGCCCTTGCGGCAGTCGGCGCAGAGGGTGAACTGCGAGACGACGAGGGCCTCGCCGCCGGCGTCCTCGACGGACAGGTTCATCTTGCCGTCGGCGTCGGGGAACATCCGCAGCTCGGCGACCTTCCGGGCCATCCAGTCGAGCTCGCCCGGGCCGTCGCCCCGTTCGACGCCCAGGAGGACGAGCAGCCCCTTGCCGATCCGGCCGACGGTCTGGCCGCCGACGGTCACCGAGGCCGACCGGACTCGCTGGAGTACGGCTTTCACTCGCCGACCTCTTTCTTCACGCGGTCCGATTTCGCCGCCACCTCGTCGGCCTGCCTCTCCCTGTACGCCTTGAGCCGCTCCCGGAGCTCCGGGTCGGCGACGGCGACGATCTGGGCGGCGAGGACGGCGGCGTTCTTCGCCCCGCCGGAACCGATCCCCACCGTGGCCACGGGCACCCCGCCGGGCATCTGGACCGTGGAGAGCAGCGAGTCGAGCCCGCCGAGGTTCGACGTCGGGATGGGGACGCCGATCACGGGGAGCGCCGTCTGCGAGGCGAGTACGCCGGCGAGATGCGCCGCGCCGCCGGCGGCAGCGATGATGACGCGGTAGCCGTTCTCTTCGGCGGCCGCGGCGAACTCGTGGGCGGCGGCGGGGGTCCGATGCGCGGAGATCACGTCCGCGGTGAACGCCAGGCCCAGCTCGCGCAGCGTGGCGAACGTGGCTTCGAGTTTCGGCAGGTCCGAGTCGCTGCCCATGACAACGGCGATCGGCGGTTTCGGCATTTGTGTCCTCCTGTGTGACTTGTTGTCCATGGCCGGCGTATTATAATTCAGCGGGCTGACCTGTCAACGAACGGAGAGCCGATGGCCGAACGGGACGAGGCGTTCATGCGGCTGGCCCTGCGGCTGGCGGCGCGCGGACGTGGGAAGGTGGAGCCGAATCCGATGGTCGGCTGCGTGGCGGTCCGCGACGGGGAGGTCGTCGGCAAGGGCTATCACCGTCGGTACGGCGGGCCGCATGCCGAGGTGAACGCCGTGCGGGACGCCGGCGGGGATGTCGCCGGGGCGACGGTCTACGTCACGCTCGAGCCGTGTGTGCACACGGGCAAGACGCTTCCGTGTGTCGATCTACTCATCGAGCAGCGGCCCGCCTGCGTCGTCGTCGCCATGCGCGACCCGTTCCCGGAAGTGGCCGGGCGGGGGGTGCGGGCGCTCCGGCGCGCGGGGATTTCGGTCGAGGTCGGCCTGCTGGACGAGGACGCGCGCGAACTGAACGCGCCGTACCTGAAGCGGGTGGAGACGGGCCTGCCGTATGTGATCGCGAAGTGGGCGATGACACTCGACGGGAAGATCGCGACGAGCGCGGGCGACTCGAAGTGGATCACGTCGGACGAGGCGCGGCGCTACGCGCATCGGGTGCGTGGGCGGATGGACGCGGTGATCGTGGGGATCGGGACCGCGCTGGCCGACGATCCGGAGCTGACGTGCCGGCTCGCGCGGCCGCGGCGGGAGGCGAAGCGGGTCGTGCTGGACAGCAGGGCGCGGCTGCCGGCCGAGAGCAAGCTGGCGCGGTCGGCGCGGGACGTGCCCGTGGTCGTCGCGGCGACGGGTGGCGCGCTGGCGAAGCGGACGGAGCGCCTGATGCGGCTCGGCTGCCGGGTGGTCGAGCTGCCGCAGCGCCAGGGGCGGGTCGACGTGACGGAGCTGCTGGCATACCTGGGCGAGATGGGGATGACGAACGTGCTGGTCGAGGGCGGCGCCGAGACGCTCGGCTCGTTCTTCGGCGCGCGGCAGGTCGACGAGGTGATGGCGTTCGTCGGGCCCCGGGTGCTCGGCGGCCCGGGGCTTCTGCCGGTCGCCGGGGAGCAGGTCGCCCGCATCGCGGACGCCGTCGCGGTCGCCGACCTGGCCACCCACCGCCTCGGTGACTCGATCCTCCTCCACGGCCGCGTCCGAATGCAGCAAGCGTGATTGACCCTTTCATTGGAAGCAGAAACCCGGGGAGAAACCCCTTTTGAAAAAGCGGTTTTCTCCCCGGGCCCCTCTTCCGTAAAACGAAGGGGAAATGCCGCTTCGGCTGTGCCGAACCGGCATTTCCTGCGGGAATCTGTTCACAGGTCAGCCACGGATATCCTTGGGCTCTGTCTGACAACCGGGCAGACAGGAATGTCTGCCCCACCGAACTCGGCACTTCTGCCGGTGGGGCAGGCATTCTTGCCTGCCAGAAGTGTGGACGGCAGTCCGCCGATGAGCTGTCAGACAGAGCCAAGACTAAAACCGGGGGCTCCTCTATTGCTTACACCCGAACGAGATGCGGTTCCGGCTTTGGCCGGGACCGCATCTCGACAGAAGTTCTTGGAGGGGGTGCGGGGGAAGCCTTCTTTCAAGAAGGTTTCCCCGCGAGCTTCACTCGTCCATCCGGTCGCGGATCCTGCGGCCGATTTTTTCGAGGAGGAGGGATTCGTCCTGCCGGGCGAGCCGTCGGAAGTTGGGGAGCCCCGCCTTGTGTTCCGCGACCCATTCCTCGGCGAACTGGCCGCTCTCGATCTCGGCGAGGATGGTCTTCATCTCCTCGCGCGTCCGTTCGTCGATGACCCGCGGGCCGCGGGTCAGGTCGCCGTACTCGGCGGTATTACTGATCGCATCCCGCATGCCGGTCAGGCCGCCGCGGATCAGCAGGTCGACGATGAGCGAGAGCTCGTGCATGACCTCGAAGTAGGCGACCTCGGGCCGGCAGCCGGACTCGACAAGGGTATCGAACGCGGCCTTGATCAGCGCGCTGGTCCCGCCGCAGAGCACGACCTGCTCGCCGAACAGGTCGGCTTCGGTCTCCTCGGCGAACGTGGTATCGAACGCGGCCCGGCGCAGGCAGCCGATCGCCTTGGCGTAAGCCAGAGCGATGTCGTGCGCGGTCCCGGTCGCGTCCTGGTCGACGGCGATGAGGCCGAAGAGCCCGCGCCCCGCGAGGAACTCGGACCGGAGGTGTCGGCCGGGGCCCTTGGGCGAGACCATGAACACGTCGACCCCGGGCGGTGGGTCGATCAGGCCGAAGCGGATGTTGAACCCGTGGCTGAAGCCGAGCGCGTCCCCGGGCCGGAGCCGGTCGCTGACCTCCGCATCGTAGATGTCCGCCATCGTCTCGTCGGGCAGCATGAGCATGACCACGTCGGCCTGCCCGGCGGCGTCGGCGACGGGCATTGGCTCGAACCCGTCGTCGACGGCGCGGTCGAAGCTCTCGCCGGGCCGCTGGCCGACGATCACGTCGACGCCGCTGTCGCGCAGGTTGAGTGCGTGGGCGTGGCCCTGGTTGCCGTAGCCGATGATGGCCGCGGTTCGCTGTCGGATGAGTTCGAGGTCGCCGTCGTCTTCTGAGTATTCGGTGGTCATTTGCCTGGTTGTTCAGTCGGATTCTCGGCCCGTGGTTCCTTTGGCGGTGTCGGCGCCTTCTTTGGCCTCTTCACTGGGGCGGAGCCCGCGGGTGGCGGCGCCGGCCTGCCACATCTCGCTGTTGCGCATCTCGGCGAGTTCTTCGTTCAGCTTCTCCTGGTAGTCGGGCGCGCCGCAGGCGTCGAGCACGCGGGCGGTCTCCACCCCCTCGGCGACGCGCCGGTAGAGCTCGTCGAAGACGGGCAGGACGGCTTCCTTGAAGCGGCCCTTCCAGTCGAGGGCACCGCGCTGGGCGGTGGAGGAGCAGTTGGCGTACATCCAGTCCATGCCTTTTTCGCTGACGAGCTTGATGAGCGACTCGGTGAGCTCTTCGACGGTCTCGTTGAACGCCTCGCTCGGGCTGTGTCCGTGCTCGCGGAGGGTCTGGTACTGGGCTTCCATGATGCCGGTCAATGCGCCCATGAGGACGCCGCGTTCGCCGGTCAGGTCGCTGTAGACCTCCTTCTGGAACGTGGTCGGGAAGAGGTATCCGGTGCCGATGGCGATGCCGACGGCGACGCAGCGGCCCCAGGCGCGGCCGGTGGCGTCCTGCTCGACGGCGAAGCTGGCGTTGATGCCGGCGCCGGAGAGGAAGTTGCGGCGGACGGACGTGCCGGAGCCCTTGGGGGCGACCATGATGACGTCGACGTCCTCGGGCGGGACGACGCCGGTCTGGTCCTTGTAGACGATGGAGAACCCGTGCGAGAAGTAGAGTGCGTCGCCGGGGTCGAGGTGCTTCTTGACGTCGGGCCAGATGGCGCGCTGGGCGGCGTCGGAGACGAGCATCTGGACGATGGTGCCGCGCTCGCAGGCCTCCTCGATCTCGAACAGGGTCTCGCCGGGCACCCAGCCGTCGTGGACGGCTCGGTTCCAGTCGTTCTCGAACCGCTTCGCCTGGCCGACGATGACGTCGATGCCATTGTCCTTCATGTTGAGCGACTGGGCGGGCCCCTGGACGCCGTAGCCGACCACGGCGACGGTCTCGTCGGCGAGCACCTCCCGCGCCTTATCGAGCGGGAACTCGTCCCGGGTGACCACTTCTTCCTCGGTACCACCGAAATCAATGACTGCCATCAATCGTCTCCTTCCCTGGTCGGGTCGTGGGCCTCGTCGAACGAGTATCCGTGGCTTCTCAGATAGTCGACCACGGCAGCAACGAACGTCTCGGCCTGGGCGCGGATGTTTCGGGCGTCCGCTTCCGGCACGTCGGTCACACTGTAGTCACCTTCTTGACGGAGGTCCGCCGCGCGTTGCAATTCCCTGGACATCTCTGGCGGGAGAACTCCCGACTTCACAAAATGCGCCGCGAACGCTCCTATGACGCCGGAGTGGGTGGAGAACCGAAGGTCCTTGACGAGAAGCGCGGCTTCCGCCGCGTAGAACATCGCGTAATACGACCGCGCCGCGGAGAAACCGGGATAGCCTGATTCGAGCAGTTCCTCTGCCGCGCCCAAGCTCTCCCAAGCCTTCTTGAGAAGCAGAGCCACGGTCGATTCCTTGCTCATAATTTGATCCCCTCGCGCTCGACGCTGCCAAAGACCAGGAATCCCGCCCGCTCGCGGAAGACCGACTTGGTGACGATGAGAACGGAACACAGAAATGGCGTTCGGATGCGCCTGCTGTTTTCAGCTTCCTACTCCCACGACGAGCTGCTTGAAATGCCGGAGTTCAGCGCCGGGCCCGAGTGGCCGG
>JAWODX010000027.1:0-18922 GCA_046483085.1 Planctomycetota bacterium | reverse complement strand
CCTCCCAGGATGAAGTCGACCAGCAGCGCGTTGGTCATCCGCTCGATGGAGGGACGGTCGTCCGTGAAGACGACGTCGCCCGGTACGGTTGGCTGGAGGTTCTCGATGGCGTTGAGGAGCGTGGGATGGAGGAATGGATCGTCGTCGAGGAGCGGGAGATTCGCCGTCAGGTTGGCGGCCTCGGTGGGCTGAGCGGTGGCCACCACGACGGCGTTGTAGCTGGCCGGCACGTCGATGACGTGAGCGGAGGGGAAGACCTCCAGGAGGGTGGCCACCATGGCGCGGACCAATCGATCATCATCCCCCGCTCGGCCGACGTTGATCGCCACCACCCCGTCGGGGGTGAGATGCTCGTGGGCCTCTCGAAAGAACTCGACGGTCGCCAGATGCGGCGGGATGTAGGGGAGGCGGTAGGCGTCGACGGCGATGAGCGTGTACCGATGGTCGGCGCGGGCCAGATAGGCCCGTCCATCCGCCACGATAGCGTCGAGATTGGGCTGGTCCATGGCGAAGAACTGGCGTCCCACGCGCACGATGTGGGGGTCGATCTCCACGCCGTCGATGGGCACGGGGCCGTAGACCTCGGTGATCTGCCGGGCGGTGGTACCTGCAGCCAGCCCGATGATCGCCACGCGCTCCAGCCGCTCCGGGGGATAGGGCGGCGGGTTGAAGTAGGGGGCGACGAGGAAGACGTCCCACGGTCCCTCGAGATCGGCGCCGGCACCGGCATGCTCACCCGGCACCTCGCGGAGAGCGGGGCGCGGGTCATCGCAGTCGAGATCGACCGGGAGCTGTTCGAGATCGCCGGCGAGTACGCGGGGGCGCCCGAGAACGTGCTGATCCTGCGGGCCGACGTCCATGGGAAGAGGAAGCGGCTGAATCGCGACGTGAAAGCCGCCGTGGAACGCGCCCTGCCCGGCCGCACGCTCAAGGTGGTCGGCAACCTCCCCTACTGCATCAGCTCCGACCTGATCCTCTCGCTGGCCGAGCTGGCCCTGCCGGTGGAGCGGATGGTGCTGGTGGTGCAGAAGGAGTTCGCGAACCGGCTGCTGGCCCGGCCGGGCACCCGCGACTACGGGCCGCTGACCGTCCTGCTGCGGGCACAGGCGAAGGTGGAGCGAATCCGGGACCTCGCGCCGAGCGTGTTCTGGCCCGTGCCCGACGTGACGTCCACCCTGATGGTGATCCGGCCGGACGCGGCCCGGCGCGCCCGGATCCGGCGCTATCGGCGGTTCAAGGCACTCGTCAAGACGCTGTTCACGCAGCGCCGCAAGACGGTGAGAAAGGTCCTCCGTTCGACGCCCAGGCCGAGGCTGACCGAGAAGCAGGTGGACGCCGCGCTGGCCGCGGCCGACGTCTCGCCGCAGGCGCGGCCCGACGCACTCGGCGTCCGGCAGCTTGTGCAACTGGCCGACGCGATCCCCGCCCGGTGACCCGGCGGCTTGACGCATCGGGGAGGCGGGCTTATCATCGCGGCGTGCCGGGTCGGACAGGACGGGCGAGAGCAAGGAGGGCAAGATGGAAACGCGGCGTCTCGGGGGCTCGGAACTCGACGTGACGGTCATCGGCCTGGGCTGCTGGGTGATGGGCGGCTGGATGTGGGGCGGGGCGGACGACGAGCAGTCGATCGCCGCGGTGAGGGCCGCCCTCGACGGCGGGTGCCGCCTCGTCGACACCGCGCCCGTGTATGGCCAGGGCCGCTCGGAAGAGGTCGTCGGCCGGGCGCTCGAAGGCCGGCGCGACGAGGTCGTGCTCGCCACGAAGTGCGGCCTCGTGTGGGACGAGCGCGGCGGCCGGAAACACTTCGTCGACCCCGAGGGCCGGACCATCTACCACAACCTGTCGGCCGCCAGCGTCAAGCAGGAGTGCGACGAGAGTCTCCGCCGCCTGCGGACCGACGTGATCGACCTCTACCAGTGCCACTGGCCCGACGCCGGCGTCCCGCACGAGGAGACGATGACCGCGCTGGTCGAGCTCAAGGACGAGGGCAAGATCCGCGCCATCGGCGTGAGCAACTACACGGCCGAGATGATGGGCGAATGCCTCGAGGTCGCCCCACTGGCCTCGGTCCAGCCGCAGTACAACATGCTCGACCGGTCGATCGAGGACGAGCTCCTGCCGTTCTGCCGCGAGCACGGGATCGGCGTCATCGCGTACAGCCCGCTCGCCCGCGGCCTGCTGACCGGCAAGGTGACGATGGACCGCGAGTTCGAGGAGGGCGATCATCGGGCGGGCCGCCCGTGGTTCCAGCCGAGGAACCGCCGCCGCGTGCTCGCGTTCCTCGACGAGATCAGGCCGATCGCCGAGAAGCACGACGCGACGCTCGCCCAGCTCGCCGCCAACTGGGTGATCCGCCAGGACGGGGTGACCACGGCGATCTGCGGCGCCCGCCGGCCCGAGCAGGCCGAAGAGAACATACGGGCGGCCGACTTTGTGCTCACCGACGAGGAGCTGGCGGCGATCCGCAGACACCTGGACGAGCTCGGCGAGCCGGAATGACGGAGCCGGGCCACTTCCGGCGAACCATCCGCCGGTGCGCGGCGTTGAACAGGTACGCGCCGGCGGCGACCCACGTCTGTGGCAACCGACCGCGGCGCGGAGGATTCGTGCATGGCGGCATCGGAAAATGAATCGACGGCAGTGCGGTTCCGCTGGTGGCTCGTGCTGCCCGGGTTGGCCGCCTACGCCGTGATCTTCTCGGCGCTGGCGTGGCTGGCTGCGGTCCGCTGTCCGCGGCCGGCGCGGGCGCTGGTCCTGATGTTCGCCGAGTGTTCGCTGCTGAGCGTGGCGGCGATCGGGCTGGCGGCAAGTGCGGATCCGGCCGGGCTGGCGGCGTGTTTCCGCCGGGTGGTCGTCGGGCTGTTGCCGCTGGCGGCGGTCAGCGTGGCGCTGTCGGTCGCGGCCGGTGTGGCGCCGTGGACGGCGCTGGCCGGGGCGCAGGTGGTGATCGTTGCCTTCTGCGTGCTGCTGGCGGCGGTTTTCTTGTGGGTGCGCTGCGTGGGGGGCGAACCTTTTCCGGCTCAGTTCGTTACGGTCATGGCGGGCGCCGGATTGATGGGCACGGTGTTCTACGCGAATCCGCTGGTCGAGCGCGACCAGAGCCCCGAGGCGCGCGGGCGGGTGATCCGCGTGGTCCTGGCCGTCAATCCGATGGCGGCGATTTCGTATTCGCTGCTGCGGTTCGACATGATGCGGCGGCAGCTCATGTACGATCGGATTTCGGTCATCGCGCGCTGGTATCGGGTCACGTATCCGGCGTGGTGGCAGACGGCGTGTGGCTACGCGGCGGCGGCGGGGCTGCTGGCCGGCGCGGCGGGCGTGTGTCATCGGTTTCGTCTCCGATTGCGAGGAGGTGCGCAATGAAGCAGGGATTGCACGGGTTGTTGGTCCTGGTGCTCGTGGGCGCGGTCGGGCTGGTCTCGTGCCGGCGGGAGCCGAGTGAGAAGAAGAAATCGACGAAGGCGGGAGAGACGCCGGCCGTGTCGAAGGCGGACCTCGACATCCGGACGGTGCCCAAGACGAAGGACGCGCCGGACTACATCCGCGACGCGGTCAAGAAGGCGGCCACCTTCTTCCGGAACACCCAGTGCGAGGACGGCGGCTGGGGGGTGAAGGGCCAGTCGGATGTGGGCATCACCGGGCTGGTCGTCCGGGCGCTGGCCAGGGCCCCCGAGGAGATCCGGAAGGCGAACCAGGATCTGATCGACAAGGGGGCGGCGCATCTCGTGGCGAACCGGCGCGACGACGGATCGATCAGCCACGAGGACAAGCTGGTGAACTACCGCACGTCGATCGCCGCCCGGGCGCTCATCGCGGTGGACCCGGAGGAGTACGAGGACACGATCGCGGCCGCGGTGAATTACACCCACGGCATCCAGGGCGCCGACCCGGAGAACAAGGCGAAGTTCGGGTCGATGGGCTACGGCAGCGACGAGACGAAAGGCGACGCGATGAACACGGTCGAGGCGCTCCAGCTCCTCGCCGAGAGCGGCCTGAGCAAGGACGACCCGGCGTTCGAGCGGGCGAAGGTCTTCCTCTTCCGACTCCAGAACCGCGACGAGGGGCACCCGGACGAAGGCGTGACGACGACGAACGACGGCGGCGCGATCTATCGCTCGATCCGCGACGTCGAGGGCGCCTCCAAGGCGGGCACCATCAAGCTGCCCGACGGGACCGAGGTCCCGAAGTCCTACGGCGGCGCCACGTACAACCTGATCCGCGGTCTCCTCTTCTGTGGCATGGAGAAGGACAACCCGCGCGTCCAGGCCGCATACGACTGGGTCCGCGATCACTACAGCGTGACCGAGCATCCCGAGATGGGCCAGCAGGGGCTTTACTATTACTACTACTCGATGATCCGGACGCTCGAGCTGTGGGGCTCGCCGACCATCGAGGTTGACGCCGAGAAGATCAACTGGGCCGAGGACCTGGCGAAGGAGCTCGTCGCGAGGCAGAACGACGACGGGTCCTGGGCGAACCCCGAGCCGCGCTGGTGGGAGAGCACGAAGTCGCTCGCCACCGCCTACAGCGTTCTGTCGCTGAACACCTGCGCCCGGGCGCTCGAGCCATAGCGCGGCATCCGGTACGGGGTCGATGGAGTCAGGCGGGGGGATCGTCTTCCGGCGGGGCGTCCTCGCCCTTGACGTCGGGCTCGGGGGGGGCTTCGTCGGTTTCCGGCTGCAGTTTGTCGGCCCCGGCCTCCGGCTGTTTGTCCTGGCCGACGGGTTGGGGCTTCCCGGAGGCGCCGATGACCTCGCTCGCGGTTTCGTCCTCCGCCTGTTTCTCCGGCTGTTCTTCCCTCGGCGGGGCGCCGTCGGCCTGGAGGTATCCGAGCAGGCGGCCGAGGGTCCCGCGGATCTCGGACCGCGCGATGACCATGTCGACCAGGCCGTGCTCCTCCATGAACTCACTCTTCTGAAAGCCCTCGGGCAGTTTCTGCTTGATCGTCTCCTCGATGACGCGGGGGCCGGTGAACCCGATGAGCGCCTGCGGCTCGGCGATGATCACGTCGGCCTCGGTGGCGAAGCTCGCCGTCGTCCCGCCCGTCGTCGGGTTGGTGAGGAGGGTGACGAACGCGACGCCGCTCTCGCGGAGCCGGGCGACGGCGGCGCTGGTCTTCGCCATCTGCATCAGCGCGACGGCCCCCTCCTGCATCCGGGCGCCGCCGGAGCCGCAGACGAGGATCATGGGGATCCGCTGGCGGACGGCGACCTCGGCCAGCCGGCAGATCTTCTCGCCCATCACCGACCCCAGGCTCCCCATCATGAACCCCGTCTCCATCACGCCGAACGCGACCCGCCAGCCCTCGACGGTGCCCGTGCCGACGACGATCGCGTCCTTGAGCCCGGTCGACTCGCGGTACCGCTTGAGCCGGTCGACGTAGGACTCGCGGTCCACGAACCCGAGCGGGTCGGCCGGTTCGATGTCGGCGAACAGCTCCTCGAAGCTCCACGGATCGAGGGTCATGGCGACTCGCTGCGAGGAGTCGAGCGGGAAGTGGAAGCCGCATTCGGGGCAGACGCGGAGGCTGCTCTCGACGTCCTTCTTGTAGACGGTCTTCCCGCAGGAGTCGCAGCGCATCCACAGCCCGTCGGGCATGTCCTTCTTTCGCCGGCCAAAATGCCAGGCCATTCGCTGCTCCGTCGCTTCGAGTTCAGCCACCGTCCGTATTGTATCAGGTCCGCGCCCAGTTCAAACCGCGCGGTCACTCTTCCCGCGAGGCCTTCTTCCACCGCTTCCAGGCGGCGGGGTCCGGGCCGAGCTTCTGCCCGGTCATCTCATGCAGGCGGTCAGCGATCGCCGGGCGACGGGGCTGCTCGACCCGGCCGAGCAGCTCGATGAGATAGTCGACGTCGTCGAGCAGGTCCAGCCCGTCGATCACGTTGTGCACCTCGCCCACGTCCCCCGCGGCCGTGAGCACCGCCTCCAGGCGCTCCTTCACCTCGGCGGACGGCGGGTCCTCGAGCGCGGCCCGGATGTGCGGCAGGAACTGCGCGGCGACCTTCTTCAGCTCCTTCGTCGCCGCCTCGCGCTCGCGAAAATCATCGGCGTCCAGGCGCTTCAGGAATGCGTCGAACGCCGCCTCTGTCTTCGCCGACGAGCCGAGCCGGCGGCAGACCGCCGCGATCACGTCCGGGCCGAGCGGATCGGGGAAAAGCTTCACCCCGAGCCCGCGGAGCCGGGCGAACAGGACCTCGTTCACGAACCGCCGGTGGTCCCTGCGGAGCTCCGCGAAGGACGCCGCTCCGCAGGCCGCCCCGCCGCCCTTCGAGAGGACGGCGGCGGAGACCCGGCCGTTTGGGAACTGGGCGAGGATGGCCAGGTCGCCGTCGAAGCTGCTGAACGTCAGGCGCAGGCCGGCGTCGCTGCTCTCGGAGACCCGCAGGTCGTTGCCCGGTGCGGCGGTCTCGCGCAGGGCGAACTCGAAGCGATCCGGGCCGCTCGTCGCCGAGCCGGCCACTCCGCCGCCCGAGAAACTCCGCGTCCGCTGGTTGTTCCGGATCGACATGCTGAATCCGCGCGCCCCGACGGCCCGGCCGAGCTCCTGGACCCGCTTATCTACGCCGGAGCCGCCGGCCCCGACGTTGATGCGGACGTTAATCCCGCCCGCCTCCACGTTCGCGCCCGCCCCCGGCGCCGCGCCCCAGTCCGACCGGTCGAGCACCAGCTTGCCGTCCGCGTCGAGTGTGAGGTCGACGATCTTGCCGATGTGCTCCTTGAGGTTCTCGAACTTGCTCTCCGGCTCGCCGGCCAACGCCGGCGAGGCCGCGAGCATCGCGGCCAGGATGACGGCCCGTCCGACAGATGCGCGCATGGCTCGTCCTCCTCCTCTCGGGCGGGGCGTCAGTCGAACGCCGCCTCGCCGGCGGCCCGCAGCTCGCCGATGGCGGCCGGGATGTCGTCCGCCCAGAAGATCGACTTGCCCGCCACGAACACGTTCGCCCCCATCTGCGCCAGTTGGGTCGCGTTGTCGACGCCCACCCCGCCGTCGACGGCGATGTCCACGTCCTCGCCGAACATCCGGCGCAGGGCCGGGATCTTCTCCGCCGCCTCCGGGTGAAAGCTCTGGCCGGTGTAGCCGCATCGCACGGTCATCACCAGGATGACGCCGACCTCGCCGACCAGCGGTTCGACCGCCTCCGCCGGCGTCTCCATCTCGAGGGTCACCCCCGGCCGCACCCCCAGGTCGCGGATCATGCGGGCGAGCGCGAGGTGATCGTCATCGATCTCGATGTGGAAGAACAGGTCGGCGGAGCCGGCCTGCGCGAACGGCTCGATGAACCGGCGCGGATCGGTCACCATCAGGTGGGTGGCCATCGGGATGTCGCACGCCTGGTGGAGCGACTCGACGATGGCCGGGCCGAAGCTGAGGTTCGGGGCGAAGTGGCCGTCCATCACGTCGACGTGGAGCACGTCGGCGCCCGCCGCCCGCACCGCGTTCACCTCGTCCCCGGCCTGCGCGAGGTCCGCCGCCAGCAGCGACGGGGCCACCTGGATCCGGCGCCTGACAGCCATCGAACCCTCCGTTCACGATCGGTCGGTCAGCGCGGCGATGGCGGGCAGCGTCTTCCCCTCGAGGAATTCGAGCGAGGCGCCGCCGCCGGTCGAAATGTGCGACATCTTGTCGCTGACCCCGGCCTTCGCCACCGCGGCGACCGAGTCGCCGCCCCCGATGATCGTCGTGCCCGTCGACTCGGCCAGGGCCTCCGCCACCGCCATCGTCCCGCGGGCGAACGGCTCCATCTCGAACACCCCCATCGGGCCGTTCCAGACCACGGTTCGCGCCGGCTTCAGCTTCTCGGTGAACAGGTCAATACTCTTCGGGCCGATGTCCACGCCCAGCCAGCCCTCGGGGATCTCGTCGTCGACGACCTGGGTCTCGGCGTCCTCCTTGAAATCGGTCGCCGCGAGGTGGTCGGGCGGGAGCACGAGCTCCACCCCCTTCTCCTCCGCCTTCGCCATGACCCTCTTCGCGGTGTCGAGCTTGTCGTCCTCGCAGATCGACTTGCCGATGCTCTTGCCCCGGGCCTTGAGGAACGTGTAGGTCATCCCGCCGCCGACGAGCAGGCAGTCGATCTGGTCGAGCAGGTTTTCGATCACGCCGATCTTGTCCGAGACTTTCGCCCCGCCCATCACGGCGATGAACGGATGCTCGGGCCGCTCGAGGACCCGGGTGAAATACTCGATCTCCTTCTCCAGCAGAAAGCCGGCCACCGCGGGCTGGATGAATTGGGTCACGCCCTGCGTCGAGGCGTGCGCCCGGTGCGCCGTGCCGAACGCATCGTTCACGTACACGTCGCCGAGCGACGCGAGCTGCCTGGCGAAGTCGGCGTCGTTCTCCTTCTCCTCCGCGTGGAAGCGCAGGTTTTCGAGCAGGACGACGTCGCCGTCGGCCATCGCGTCGACCGCTGCGGTCACCTCGGGGCCCACGCAGTCCGGCAGGTGCCTGACCGGCCTGTCGAGCAGCTCGGCGAGGCGCTCGGCCGCCGGCTTCAGACTCAGTGCCGGGTCCGGCTCGCCCTTCGGCCGGCCGAGGTGCGAGATCAGGATCACCCGGGCGCCCGCGTCGAGCACGTGCTCGATCGTCGGGAGCGCCGCCCGGATGCGCAGGTCGTCCGCGACCGCACCGTCCTCGTCGAGCGGCACGTTGAAGTCGACCCGTATCAGGACCCGCTTGCCCGTTGCGTCCACGTCGCGAATCGTCATCTTCGCCATGGCCCACGTCCTCCGTTCCGGCCCGCTGTCATCGCTCCGACCGCGGTCCTCCCCGCCAGCGAAAAGGGACGCCCCGACGAACGCGGGGCGCCCCGTTCCCAGTCACGGTGCTTACAGTTCGGCCATCTTCACGATCAGGTCGACACAGCGGCAGGAGTAGCCCCACTCGTTGTCGTACCAGGCGAGCACCTTGACCAGGCCGTGCTCTTCGATGGCCATCGTGGCCCCGGCGTCGAAGATCGCCGAACGGGAGTCCCCGATGATGTCCGTGCTCACGATCGGGTCCTCGGTGTAGCCGAAGATCTCCGGCATCTGAGCCGACGCCTCCTTCGCCGCCGCGTTCACCGCGTCCACGCCGGCCGACCGGTCGAGCTGGGCGACCAGGTCCACGCAGGACCCGTCCGGCACGGGTACGCGCAGCGCCATCCCGTTCAGCCGGCCTTCCAGCTCGGGGATCACCTTGGTCACTGCGACCGCCGCGCCCGTCGTCGTGGGGATCGTGTTCACGGCCGCGGCGCGCATCCGCCGCTTGTCCTTGTGGATCAGGTCGAGGATCCGCTGATCGTTCGTGTAGCCGTGCACGGTGGTCATCAGCCCGCTCTTCACGCCGAACGCCTCGTGCAGCACCTTGACCACCGGGGCCAGGCAGTTCGTCGTGCAGGAGGCGTTCGAGACGACCTTGTGCTCCGGCCGGAGCGCGTCGCCGTTCACGCCGAGCACGATCATCGCCTCCACCTCGTCCTTCGCCGGCGCCGAGAGGAGCACCTTCTTCGCGCCCGCGTCGAGATGGCTATCGTAGCCGGGCTTCTCGGCGGTCTTCTTCGTGCGGAACGCCCCCGTCGCCTCCAGCGCCACGTCGACGGCCAGCTCGCCCCAGGGCAGCGCCCCCGGGTCCTTCTCCGACGAGACCGGGATCGGGTCGCCGTCGACCACGAGGTTCTCCCCGTCCACCGCCACCTCGCCCGGATACTTCCCGTGCACCGAGTCGTACTTCAGCAGGTGGGCCAGGTCGTCGGCGCCCGCCAGATCGTTGATTTGCACCACCTCGACCTCGGCGCCGTTCTGCTTGATCGCGCGGAGCACGAGCCGGCCGATCCGGCCGAACCCGTTGATGCCAACCTTGATCGCCATCGCGTCCCTCCTTCAGAAAATAGTCACCGACCACGCCGCCCTCGCACCTGCGTGGTGCAGCGGCGTCCGGGATTATAAACCGCCGCCCGTTCGTGTCAAGTCAGCCGAATCGTCCTTGGGGCAGTGATCGAGATTGGGAGGGTCGAAGAAGAGACCGCGCGGTTCGAGCGCATGAGTCCTGTCGCTGGTGCTGATGCGGCAGGGCGGCGAGCAGCGGGCTGGACCGGGTCACGCGGCGGCATGGTCGCCGCTTTCGCTCCCCGTTGTTTCCTGCGGCAGGTTCGCAGCCCGCCTGCTCCGCACGTACAGCACGGTCTCGACCGCGCCAAACAGGAGGATGCTGTACCCGCACAACTCGCCTGATTCCTCGAGAACGCGCTTGTACGAACGCGTGTAGTCCTCCCCGATCAGGGCTTTCAGAAAGTGCCCGTGGCCGAGCAACTGGGCGACAATCAGCGACTGAACCGCGCCGCTCCACAGCAAGGCGAACGGCGCAGTCCCCACAAAGGCGCGCAATTGGGTCAGCACAACGCGGAGGTGTGAGAAAAAGTAAACGGCTCCGGCCAAGGCGACGATCGCCGCGGGCCCCTTCCAATTGAACACCGGCACCCACGCTTCGAGCGCGCTGTCCAGTTCGCGCGCCACGCCGAACAAAGTCACGAAGGCAAGACAGACCAGCAATTGCCTCGCCCCACCTCTCGGACGCGCGCCCAGCAGGAACAAGAGCGCCGCGGTCAGAAGAAGAGCGACCTGAAGCGACTCCACCGGGCCGTTCTCGCGGAACGCCCCGATGTGTGCGTCTCTTACAAGATGGGGCAAAAGAATCAGGAACAGAAAAACCGCGGCTGTGTACAGTACAAACCTTACGGCGACGAATGCCAACGGGGCCACCTGCCCCGTACCGGGATGCACATCGGCCCCTGCTGTTCGGGCTTCCATACTCTGGTTCTCCGAATCCATACTCGAGTCGTCATTTCTTCCGGTCCGGTCGACCCGCGCGACCGACCGATTCACAGTTCCGGCAGCAACACGGGCTCGTGTCGGCCGGCCCAGACGAGGGGCAGCGGCCGGGGCAGAACGCCCGCGTGGGTCCGCAGGGCGACCGCGGGACTGTTGTTCGTCTCGGACAGGTGCGACAGGCAGGCCCATCTCAGCGAGGCGGGCGCACAATCGCGGAGCAGTTCCGCGGCCTCCGCGTTGGACAGGTGCCCGCCGGGCCCCCGGATCCGCTCCTGCACGTGCCACGGGTACGGCCCGTTGGCAAGCATGTCGGGATCGTAATTGCTCTCGATCATCACGGCGTCGAGCGAGGCGATCACGTCGCCGAGTCCGTCGAACACGCAGCCGAGATCGGTCATCAGGCCGACGCGCGCCCCGGCGGCCTCGACGACGAAGGCGGCGCCGTCGACGCCGTCGTGCGCGGTCGGGACCGTCTCGATCCGGGCGCCGTCGATGGCGAAGGTATCGCCGGCCCGGAAGTGCCGCACGTCCGTCAGTCGGCCCAGCGGTTGCCGGGCGTTCGCCGCGGCGAGCGTCTTGTCCGTAGCGTAGATGGGGAGGCCGAACTTGCGCTGGTAGATCCCGGCGCAGCGGACGTGATCGCGATGGTCGTGGGAGAGGATGAGCGCGTCGACGGCGCGGATGTCGCGGCCGAACCGCGCGAGTCGCTGTTCGGCCCGGGCTCCGCTGATGCCGGCGTCGAACAGGAGCCGCGTGTCCCCGTACTCGACGTACAGGCAATTGCCGTTGCTGCCCGACTGGAGGCTGATGACTGTCACGCGCTCGCCGCCGTGATCATCCAGGGGGCCCATCCGGGCGCCGATTATACCCGGCCGGCGTCGCCCGGGCAAACACGACCGGGGACTGCTCATACGTGGATGGACGATGGCGCGCGGAGACCCTTGCTGGAAGGACGAGGCGGGGCGGGTCAGGAGGCGGAGTCGCGCGCCGTGGCGCTGGCGAGCACAGTGCGGTTCCTGCCGGATTGCTTGGCGGTATACAGGGCCCGGTCGGCGAGGGCGATGAGTTCGCCGTGGTTGGCGAGCTCGGGGCTGTATTCGCCGACGCCGACGCTGACGGTCACGGAGACCTCGGCCCCGTCGGTTTGGACCTTGTTCTGGTCGATCGCGGTGCGGAGTCGTTCGGCGATGTTCCGGGCGGCCTGGCCGGTGGTCTCGGGGAGGAGGACGGCGAACTCCTCCCCGCCGTAGCGGAAGGCGCTGTCGCAGTCGCGGATGCCGGTGGTGATGAGGAGGGCGGTCTGTCGGAGGACGACGTCGCCGACGCGGTGTCCGTGGGTGTCGTTTACGTCTTTGAAGTGATCGATGTCGAGGAGGAGGAGGGAGAAGGGGGTGGCGTATCGTCGGCCGAGGCGGAACATGTCGGTGATGCGGATGTCGAAGTGGCGGCGGGTGAAGAGGCCGGTGAGCCCGTCGATGATCGCGCGGTCGTGGAGGCTGGGGGTCTTGACGACGAGTGCGAGGTGCTTGGCGATGTTGGCGAGGACGGACTCGAACTCGTCGATCTTGGCGGCTTTCTCGTCGGGCGAGCCGTCGAGCGGGATTTCGAACTGCATGACGCCGACGGCGTTCTGGTCGGCGACGAGGGGGACGTGGAAGGTGCCGATCTGGCCGTCGACGGCCTTGACGAGCGCCCGCTCTTCGAGGGCCCGGGCGGCCTCGTCGAGATCGACGGCGCCGGGCTCGATGTCGTTCTCGTGGAGGGTCTGGTCGCCGCGCCGGAGCACCTTGGGCTCGAGTCGGTCCTCGTCGTTCCGGAGGAGCAGCGCGATCTCCCGGGTGCCCAGGAGGGGCTGCAGGACGTCGAACACGCGTTCGGCGATCTGGTTGAGGTCGACGGCGTCGCTGAGGATGTGGGTGACCTCGCGCATGGCGGTGAGGACTTCGAGGTGGGAGCTGAGCTGCTTGGAGTGGTCGCGTGCCTCGGCGAGGCGTTGTTGGAGGGCTTTTTCGTTGCGGCGTGCTTCGGTGAGGGCGCGTGCGTCGGCGGCGGCGAAGATCGCCTGGGTCACGGCGAGCAGGCCGATGACGATGCCCGTGCAGAGGGTGATGATCAGGCCGATGTCGAACTGGCGGCCGCGGGCGACGAGGAAATAGAGGTAGGTGCAGGCGCTGGCCAGCCCGGCCACAAAGGGGATCCAGTACAGGCCCATCGACCAGACGCTATTCTCGTTCTTCATCGGTCTGAGCGGGACGCTTCGCCGCGAGATAGGGCTTCAGTCGTTCCAGGGTCTTCCGGCCGATCCCGGAGACGCGGACCAGCTCGTCCAGGCTGTCGAACAGGCCGTGGTGTTTGCGGTGCTCGACGATCGCCCGCGCCTTGATCTCGCCCAGCCCGCGGACCGCCTGCAGCTCCCACCACGGGGCCGAATTGACGTCCACCTCGTGGCTCCGCACAGCCGGTCCGGAGCGCAGGACCACGTCGGGCGAAGCCACGCCCGCACGCATCAGGTAGTCCGCGCCGAGCAGGGCGATCAGAACGGCCAGAAGGACGACGAGCACGAGCCGGTCGCCCGCCGTCAGCCAGGGCAGCCGCCGTTTCTGCTCTGTCATGGCGCAGCCCCACCCGAGCAGCCACCGAACAAGCACGGCGCCTATAATGAAGGACGGGCGGTCGTTTTTCAACAAGTATTTCGTCGGGTTCGCCGTCCCCGGGCCGGGCGTCTCGCTTGATTCGATGCGCGGACCGGGCTATACTATCTCTTGTCGGTCGCAGGGTGTCTCTCTGCCGGAGGAAGTCCGCGTGCTGATCATCGGCGAGCGCATCAACAGTACAAGGAAGCAGATCCGGGACGCCATCCTCGAGCGCGACACCGACCGCATCCGGGGCGAGGCGCGACGCCAGGCCGACGCGGGCGCCGGTTACATCGACGCGAACGCCGGCATCGAGCCCGACCGGGAGCCCGACGACCTCGCCTGGCTGACCGAGGTCATCCAGGCCGAGGTGGACTGCCCGGTCTGTCTGGACAGCGCGAGCCCGGCCGCCATCCGGGCGGCCCTTGCGGTCCACGAGGGGACGCCGATGATCAACTCGATCACGGGCGAGGCAGGGCGCCACGAGGAGGTCCTGCCCCTGGCCCGCGAGCACGAAGCGCGGCTGATCGCGCTGACCATGGGCGGGGACGGGATGCCCAGGACGGCGGACGATCGGCTGGACGCGGCCCGGCAGATCGCCGAGCTCGTGACCGGACAGGAGATCGGGCTCGACCGGGTGTACTTCGACCCGGTCGTGTGTTCGGTGGCCACGAGCGGCGAGGCGGGCCACGTCGTGCTCGAGGCGATCCGGCGGCTGCGCGAGGAGTTCCCCGCGGCGCACGTGACGTGCGGGCTGAGCAACATTTCGTTCGGCCTGCCGCGGCGGAACCTGCTGAACCGGAGCGCCCTGCCCATGCTCATGGCGGCGGGCGTCGACGCGGCGATTCTGGACCCGACCGAGCCGCACATGAGGTCGACCGTGCTGGCCGGGGAGGCGATCCTCGGGCGCGACGAGTTCTGTATGGGCTACATCACCGCCGAGCGCGAAGGCCGGCTCGGCTGAAAGGACGCGGCACATCATGCTGTGCGAGAACTGCAATGAGAAGCCGGCCACGTTCCACGTGGTCGAGATCACCGACGGGCAGAAGCACGAGGTGCACCTGTGCGAGGATTGTGCGCGCGAGAAGAACATCGGCGTGCCCCAGAGCCTCAGCCTGAACGAGATCCTCAGCAGCCTGATGGAGGCGCACACCGAGAAGGAGGCGCCCGAGCTGAGCGGGGTCTCCTGCCCCGCGTGCGGCATGACCTACGCCGAGTTCAAGCGGAGCGGCCGCCTGGGCTGTCCCCGCGACTACGCCGTGTTCCGCAAGGGCCTGGAGCCGTTCCTGGAACGCATACACGGGGCGACGCGGCACAAGGGGAAGACGCCGCACCGCCCCAGCGAGGACTCGGCGACCACGGCGGAACTGCTGCGCCTCCGCCGCGACCTCGACGCCGCCGTCGAGAGCGAAGAATACGAGCGGGCGGCACAGATCCGCGACCGAATCCACAAGCTGCGCGAAGGGCAGCAGACCAGCGACCTCCCCGAAGGGGAGTGAATCGATGGACCTCAACAAGCTCGCGAGACACGCAGGGGAATGGCTGCGCGGGTCGGGCAGCGACGCCGACATCGTCGTCGCCTGCCGCATCCGCCTGGCCCGGAACGTGAGCGACGTGCCCTTCGTCTCCCGCTGCACCCCCGAACAGAGAGCCGAGCTGGCCCGGACCCTCAGCGAGAAAGTCATCGACGCGGGGATCGGCGAGGGCGGGCAGTACCTGTCGCTCGAAGACCTCCCCGAGATCGACCGGCTCTTCCTCGTCGAGCGCCACCTGATCAGCAAGGAACACGCCGAGAGCGACGGGCCGCGCGGCGTGGCGTTCGACGTGCGCGAGACCGTCAGCGTCATGGTCAACGAAGAAGACCACCTCCGAATCCAGGCGTTCAAGTCGGGCTTCCACATCGAAGACACCTGGGCGGGCATCGACCAGCTCGACAACCGGATCAGCGACCGCGTCGAGTACGCCTTCTCCGATCAACTCGGCTACCTCGCCGCCTGCCCCACGAACGTGGGCACGGGCATGCGGGCCAGTGTGATGCTCCACCTGCCGGCCCTCGGCATCACCAAGCAGATCGAGCAGGTGGTGCACGCCGTGCAGAAGATGGGCCTGACCGTCCGCGGCCTCTACGGCGAAGGCACCCAGGCCTCGGGCGCCCTCTACCAGGTCTCGAACCAGATGACCCTGGGCAAGTCCGAGGTCGAGATCGTCGAGAACCTCGCCAGCACCGTCCCCACCATCGTCACCATGGAGCGCAAGGCGCGACAGGCGCTGATGGAGCAGCAGCGCGAGCGGCTGGAGGACAAGGTGTGGCGGGCGTTCGGCGTGCTTCGCTCGGCCCGGGCGATCAGCTCGGACGAGACGATCGACCACCTGTCGCAGATGCGGCTCGGGGTGAACCTCGGCCTGCTCGACAAGCTCGACATGGGGACCATCAACCAGCTCTTCATCCTGACCCTGCCGGCCCACCTGCAGAAGATCGAAGGCCGGCGCCTGGAGCCGAACCAGCGCGATGTGTTCCGAGCCAGCTTCATCCGCGAGACGCTCGGGGAATCGTGAACCGACGCAGCCGCGGCCGGGCCGGGCTGTTTTGCCCGCAGCTCCGCCCGAGAATAAGAGTAGGAATCTGTCGGGAAGTACGATAACATACAGGTGGACGACACAGCCAGACCCGACGACCAAACACCGAAGAACGGAGAAGCGTGATGATCGACCGATTTACCGACCGGGCCAGAAAAGTCATTATGTACGGCAAGCAGGAGGCCCAGCGTCTCGGTCACGACTTCCTCGGCACCGAGCACATCCTGCTCGGGCTGGTCAAGGAAGGGACCGGCGTCGCCGCCAACGTGCTCAAGGCCCTCGGCGTCGACCTCAAGCGCATTCGGGCCGAGGTCGAACGCCTCGTCCAGACCGACCCCTCGCTCGCCCACGCCAGCAAGCCCTCGTCCGAACCCCGGTACACCCCCCGGGCGAAGCGAGTCATCGAGCTCGCCCTCGACGAGGCGCGCAGCCTGGGCCAGAGCTACATCGGCACCGAGCACCTGCTGCTCGGCCTCCTGCGCGAAGGCCAGGGCGTCGCCGCACAGGTCCTCCAGAACCTCGGCCTCAAGCTCGAAAGCGTCCGCGAAGAAGTCCACTCCTTCCTCGGCACCGCCGACCTGCTCGTCGGCGACCAGAAGACCGGCCAGGGCAAGTCCGGAAAGAAACAGAAGTCCGATACCCCGGCACTCGATTCGTTCGGGCGCGACCTCACCCAGCTCGCCGCCGAGGACATGCTCGACCCGGTCATCGGCCGCGAGCGCGAGATCAAGCGCCTGACCCAGGTCCTGGCCCGGCGCACGAAGAACAACCCCGTCCTCCTCGGCGAGGCGGGCGTCGGCAAGACGGCCATCGTCGAGGGGTTCGCCCAGGGGGTGGTGGCCGGCGACGTGCCCGACCTGCTTCGCAACAAGCGGATCGTCGTCCTTGACCTCGCCATGATGGTCGCCGGCACGAAGTACCGCGGCCAGTTCGAGGAGCGGATCAAGGCGGTGATGAACGAGGTCCGCCGCAGCAAGAACGTCATCCTCTTCATCGACGAGCTCCACACCCTCGTCGGCGCCGGCGGCGCCGAGGGCGCCATCGACGCCTCCAACGTCCTCAAGCCCGCCCTCTCGCGCGGCGAAGTCCAGTGCATCGGCGCGACCACCCTCGATGAATACCGCAAGCACATCGAAAAAGACGGCGCCCTGGAACGCCGGTTCCAGACCATCATGGTCGACCCGCCCAGCAAGCAGGAGACGGTCGAAATCCTGAACGGCCTCCGCGACCGCTACGAGCAGCACCACTGTGTCCAGATCACCGACGAGGCCATCCGCGAGGCCGTCGAGCTCTCCTCCCGCTACATCAGCGGCCGCTACCTGCCCGACAAGGCCATCGACGTGATCGACGAGGCCGGCGCCAAGGTCCGCATGGCCGTCACCACCACCCCGCCCAACCTCAAGGAGCTCGAACGCGAGATCGAGCGGATCGTCGCCGAGAAAGAGTCGGCCGTCGCCAGCCAGGACTTCGAGCGGGCCGCCAACCTGCGCGACCGGGCCGAGAAACTCAAGCAGAAGAAGGACACCGAGCTGGGCCGCTGGCGCGAGCAGAACCAGGAGGAAGAGGGCGTCGTGGACGAGGAGGTCGTCGCCAGCGTCGTCTCCATGATGACCGGCGTGCCGCTCCAGCGCCTGGCCGCCGAGGAAGCCGAACGCCTCCTCCAGATGGAAACCCAGATCCACAAGCGCGTGGTCAGCCAGGACGAGGCCATCAACGCCATCTCCCGCGCCGTGCGGCGCTCCCGCAGCGGACTCAAGGACCCCCGCCGGCCCGTCGGCTCGTTCATCTTCCTCGGGCCCACCGGCGTCGGAAAGACCCTCCTGGCCCGCGCCCTCGCCGAGTTCGTCTTCGGCGACGAAGACGCCATGGTCCAGATCGACATGTCCGAATACATGGAAAAGCACAACACCTCGCGGCTGGTCGGCGCCCCGCCCGGGTACGTCGGCTACGAGGAAGGCGGCCAGCTCACCGAGAAGATCCGACGCCGCCCGTACTCCGTCGTCCTCCTCGACGAGATCGAGAAAGCCCACGTAGACGTGTTCAACATGCTCCTCCAGATCATGGAAGAGGGGCGCCTGACCGACAGCTTCGGCCGGCACGTCGACTTCCGAAACACCATCCTCATCATGACCTCGAACATCGGGGCCCAGGCGATCAAGAACCAGGCCCCCATGGGGTTCGGCCGGGGCGGCGACCTCAACGCCAACTACGAGCAGATGAAGGAACGACTCCTCAAGGAGGTCGAGAAGAAGTTCCGCCCCGAGTTCATCAACCGGCTCGACGACATCATCGTGTTCCGAGCGCTCGACAAGGACGAGCTCGCCGAGGTCGCCGACCTCGAACTGAGAAGCGTGCGGAAGCGGCTGGCCGACCGCGGCATCCACCTCGAACTGACCGACGACGCCAAGCAGTTCCTCGTCGACGCCGGCTACAACCCCGACCTCGGCGCCCGGCCCGTCAAGCGCACCATCGAGCGCCTCATCGAGGACCCCCTGTCCGAAGAGCTCCTCGCCGGCCGGTTCGAGGACACCGACCGGATCCGCGTCGTCGTCACCGAAGGCCACCTCGACTTCGTCAGCTCCGCCGAGGAACCCGCCGCCGTCGCCACCGAATGACCGGGCCCCGTCCGCGCGGGACCCAGCCGAACCTTCGGCCCCAGGCCCCTGGTCACTTGCGACCGGTGTGACCCCGCCCTGCGAGCCCGGCGGCACTCCCCGTCCCTCCCTTTCGCGCCATCCGCCGGGGAAGACCAAGACCCCGTCCGCTCTGCCGGAGGGGGCCCCGCACCCGACCGCGCCTCCACACGTCCGGTGCGCCGAGCGGCCTCCCCCTCACGGGCCCCGGACCCGACCGTCGTTTGATCTCCCCCGCCGCCTCCCCCTCCCCGCGCAATCCGCCCATGCCAC